>NZ_JALDUA010000010.1:0-3919 GCF_023109155.1 Streptococcus oralis
GCTTTAGTAGGAGTTTTAGGACTTGGTCAGTTGAAACGGAAAGAAGATGAAAGCAAGTAAGCTCTAAAAGTTAAATAGAAAAGAGGAACTCTGTTTCCTCTTTTTTGGCTCGTTGTCAACTGTAGTGGGTTGAAGAAAAGCTAAGCTCGAGAAAGGACAAATTTCGTCCTTTCTTTTTTGATATTCAGAGCGACGAAAATTCGCTTCTTGAAGTTTTCAAAGTTCCGAAAACCAAAGGCATTGCGTTTGATAAGTTTGATGAGATTATTAGTCGCTTCCAATTTTGCGTTGGAATAGGATAACTGAAGGACATTGACGATTTTCCCTTTGTCCTTTAGAAATGTTTTAAAGACAGTCTGAAAAAGAGAATGAACCTTCTTTATATTGTTTTCAAAGAGTCCGAAAAATTTCTCTGGTTCCTTATTCTGAAAGTGAAAAAGCAAGAGTTGATGGAGATGATAGTGGTGTTTCAAGTCTTCTGAATAGCTCAAAAGCTTGTCTAGGATTTCTTTATTGGTTAAGTGCATACGAAAAGTAGGGCGATAAAAACGCTTATCACTGAGTTTACGACTATCCTGTTGAATGAGTTTCCAGTAGCGCTTGATAGCTTGTGTTCTGCCCTCAAGAACAGTGATGATATTGAGCTTTTCAAAATCTTGCGCAATAAAACTCATCTTTCCCTTAGTGAAGGTATACTCGTCCCAGGACATAATCTCAGGCAGACGAGAAAAATCATGCTTAAAACGGAAGTCATTGAGTTTGCGAATGACAGTTGAAGTTGAAATAGACAGCTGATGGGCAATGCCAGTCATAGAAGTCTTTTCAATTAGCTTCTGGGCAATCTTTTGGTTGATGATACGAGGGATTTGGTGATTTTTCTTGACTATAGGAGTCTCAGAGACCATCATTTTAGAGCACTGATAGCACTTAAAACGGCGTTTTTTAAGGAGAATTCTAGTAGGCATACCAGTCGTTTCAAGGTAAGGGATTTTAGAAGGTTTTTGAAAGTCATATTTCTTCATTTGGCTTCCGCAATCAGGACAAAGTGGAGCATCATAATACATTTTAGCGATGATTTCCTTGTGGGTATCCTTACTGATGATGTCTATAATTTGGATATTAGGGTCTTTGATATCGAGTAGTTTTGTGATAAAATGTAATTGTTCCATATGGCTCTTTCTAATGATGGTTTGGTTGCTTTTCATTATAGGTCATATGAGACTTTTTTTCTACAACAAAATAGGCTCCATAATATCTATAGGGGATTTACCCACTACAAATATTATAGAGCCAAAATAAATAGTTTAACTAAAAGAAGATGGTGTGACCATCTTCTTTTTAATTTATAAATAGGTGAAATTTTTCTATAAATAAAAAGAAAAAAGAGTAAATATTTGTATCTTGCCTTGTAAAGTGTTAATATAAGAAGTAACGACTAAATTTAGATAAGGAAATGACTTATAATGAAAAATAAAAAAGAAGTCTATGGATTTCGTAAAAGCAAAGTTGCGAAAACTTTGTGTGGTGCTGTTTTAGGAACTGCTTTGATTGCTTTTGCAGACAAAGCAGTATTTGCTGATGAAGTTACAGAGACAACTAGTACAAGTACGGTTGAGGTAGCTACTACAGGGAACCCAGCCACAAATCTACCTGAAGCTCAGGGTGAAATGAGCCAAGTTGCCAAAGAAAGCCAAGCTAAGGCTGGTTCCAAAGACTCAGCTTTGCCAGTAGAAGTATCATCAGCTGATTTGGATAAAACAGTTGCCGATGCAAAATCTGCAGGAGTTAAGGTAGTTCAAGATGAAACAAAAGACAAAGGAACAGCCACAACTGCTACAGAGAATGCTCAAAAACAAGATGAGATTAAAAGCGACTATGCTAAACAGGCTGAAGAAGTAAAGACAACAACTGAAGCATATAAAAAAGAAGTCGCAGCTCATCAGGCTGAAACAGATAAAGTCAATGCTGAAAACAAAGCAGCGGATGACAAGTATCAAAAAGATCTAAAAAGTCATCAAGAAGAAGTTGAGAAAATCAACACTGCCAATGCAACAGCTAAAGCAGAATATGAAGCTAAGCTAGCACAATATCAAAAAGATTTAGCAACTGTCAAAAAAGCAAATGAAGATAGCCAACAGGATTATCAAAATAAACTTTCAGCTTACCAGACAGAATTAGCTCGAGTACAAAAAGCTAATGCGGAAGCTAAAGAGGCTTATGATAAAGCAGTAAAAGAAAACACAGCTAAAAACGAAGCGCTTAAAGCTGAAAATGAAGCGATTAAACAGCGTAATGAAACTGCAAAAGCAACTTATGAAGCGGCGATGAAGCAGTATGAAGCAGACCTTGCAGCTATTAAGAAAGCCAAGGAAGATAATGATGCTGATTATCAAGCAAAATTAGCAGCTTACCAGACAGAATTAGCTCGAGTACAAAAAGCTAATGCGGAAGCTAAAGCAGCCTATGAAAAAGCTGTTGAAGAAAACACAGCTAAAAATACAGCCATTCAAGCTGAAAATGAAGCGATTAAGCAACGTAACGCCACTGCAAAATCGACTTATGACGCAGCGGTGAAGAAATACGAAGCAGATTTGGCGGCAGTTAAGCGAGCAAATGCTACCAATGAAGCAGACTACCAAGCTAAGCTAGCCGAATACCAGACGGAATTAGCTCGCGTTCAAAAAGCTAATGCCGATGCAAAAGCAACTTACGAGAAGGCAGTTGAAGACAACAAGGCAAAAAATGCAGCGCTCCAAGCTGAAAATGACGAAATCAAGCAACGCAATGCCGCCGCAAAAGCTGAATACGAAGTTAAAGTTGCTAAATATGAAGCAGATCTTGCCAAATATAAGAAAGAGTTCGCAGCTTATACTGCAGCACTCGCAGAAGCGGAGAGTAAAAAGAAACAAGATGGTTATCTTTCAGAACCAAGATCACAATCGTTGAACTTTAAATCAGAACCAAATGCAATACGAACAATTGATTCATCTGTACATCAATATGGGCAGCAGGAATTGGATGCTTTGGTAAAATCATGGGGGATTTCGCCAACAAATCCTGATAGGAAAAAATCTACAGCATATTCATATTTCAATGCAATCAATTCGAATAACACTTATGCAAAGCTTGTATTAGAAAAGGATAAACCAGTCGATGTTACCTATACTGGTCTAAAAAATTCAAGTTTTAATGGTAAGAAAATTTCAAAAGTAGTTTACACTTACACATTAAAAGAAACAGGTTTTAACGATGGAACCAAAATGACTATGTTTGCCTCGAGTGATCCAACTGTGACAGCATGGTATAATGATTATTTTACTTCTACAAACATTAATGTAAAAGTCAAGTTTTATGATGAAGAAGGTCAACTTATGAATCTCACAGGAGGATTAGTTAATTTTTCATCTCTAAATAGAGGTAACGGTAGTGGGGCAATTGATAAAGATGCAATTGAAAGTGTTAGAAACTTTAACGGTCGATATATTCCAATTTCTGGTTCATCTATCAAGATTCATGAAAATAACTCTGCTTATGCAGATTCATCAAATGCAGAAAAATCGCTAGGCGCTCGTTGGAATACATCGGAATGGGATACAACCTCTAGTCCAAATAATTGGTACGGAGCTATTGTCGGTGAAATAACTCAATCGGAGATTAGCTTTAATATGGCTTCTTCTAAAAGTGGAAATATTTGGTTTGCTTTCAATTCAAACATTAATGCAATTGGGGTTCCGACGAAACCTGTTGCACCAACAGCTCCAACTCAACCAATGTATGAGACAGAGAAACCATTGGAACCAGCTCCAGTAGCACCAAACTACGAAAATGAGCCAACTCCACCAGTAAAAACTCCAGATCAACCGGAGCCATCAAAACCAGAAGAGCCAACATATGAGACAGAGAAACCATTGGAACCAGC
>NZ_JALDUA010000011.1:0-2619 GCF_023109155.1 Streptococcus oralis
CTTACCTGCATCTGCTTTGACAGAAGCTTCTGTAAAGGCAACTTTGATGACTTGACCAGAAAGTGTCACTGTCGCCTTCGATCCTGCATTCTCACCATCAAGTTTAACAGTGGCTGAAGCATTCTCACCAACAAATTCTAGAACTTCTTTCAACTCGTCTGTCATCTCAAACACAGTTGCGCTGGCAGGCATTGTTGTTTTCAAAGTATAAGTAAATTCTTCATTACGTTTTGCAAGATCATAACGTTCTGCTCCGTTTACTTCCTTCTTAAGCTCTGGAGTAGTGGTTGGTGGTGGTGTAACGGTAACTGGTTTTGATTCTTTCTTAGAATCAGGATTATCATTAATGATGTAGCTAGCAGTATTTGGTACTACCGGCTTGTCTTTTGATTCATTTGGATAAGCCGCTAAAAGTGCATCAAAGGTAATGCCTTCCTTCACCTTAGCCTTAAATGAAACTTGTACAGCTTTACCAGCATATTGTTTCACCTGCTCTTTACCAAATGTGACCATCAAACGTTGACCTTCTGTTGTTACAGTGAGGTCTTGAACAGCTTGGCCATCAACAGTGACCGTTGCTTCTCCTTCAAATGCCAATTCTTTGACGATATCATCTGAAATGGTGAAGCTATCTGCCACGTGTGGAACCGTTGAGTCAATCGTATAAGTAAAGATTTCTGATAACTTACCAAGATCTGCGTGTTCCTGACCATTCACCTTCTTCGTGATTGGTGGTGGTGTAACAGTGACTGGCTTGGTTTCTTTCTCACCTTGTTGGTCATTCTTGTTGGTGTAAGTAATCTTAGCTTTGTTCTCAATAGATGGAACAGTTGAGCCTTTCTTCACTTTGGCATGAATCACGAGCTCTACTTCTTGGTTACCGTAGTCACCCGCATTCGCAAAATCTTTCATCGTTGCAGTCACGGTTTGACCTTGAACTGTTACATCGAAGAATTTCGCTGCAGCTCCCTTGATTTCAGCTTGACCTGGAGTCAAGTTCTCATCCAAGGTATCCGTTACAACGAAGGACTTGTACGTTGTAATATCATTTGGCAATTTCGCTTTGATATTATAAGTAAAGTCGGTTTCCGCACCGATTGTTGCCTCTGTCAGTGTTTCGTTGATTTTCTTATCAACACCTGGTTCTGATGGAGGGGTTACGGTGACAGGTTTCGTTTCTTTTTCTCCGCTATGATCGTTCTTATCTGTGAAGCTAAACTTCGCAGTATTTGGAATGTTGATACGAGTCACTCCATCATTGATCTTAGCCGGAATAATCAATTCCACTTCTTGACCAGCAAGGTCTGTAGCGTTCGCAAAGTCCTTCATCGTTGCAGTTACGGTTTGACCCTCAACTGTTACATCGAAGAAGGCTGCAGCCGCTCCTTTGATAACTGGTTTGCTTGAAGTTTCATTGATAACTGACAAATCTCCTTCAAGTGTATCTGTAATCACAAATTTCTTGTAATCTGTAATATCTGTTGGAAGTTTTGTCTTAATGTTGTAGTTATACGCTTGACCTGTCGCGATATCTAAGTGATCAAGAGTTTCATTGATCTTCTTCGTTACAGGAGGTGGCGTTACGGTGACCGGTTTCGATTCAACTTCTTTCTCTACATTATTCTCATTTGTAAAGGAAATAGAGGCCTTGTTTTCAATGGTTGTACCTGTCACACCATTTTTAACTTTTGCAGGAATGACTAGTTCAACAGTTGAGTATTTTGCAAGTTCACCAAACTGACCATCCTTCACCGTTGCCGTAATCTCTTGGCCATTGGTGTGGATATCAAAGAGGGCCGCTGCAGAACCTTTAATACTTACGTCTCCTGCAAGTTCCAAATTAGCATCCAGTGTATCACGAATCACAAATTTCTTGTAATTAGCAACATCACTTGGTACTGCTGTTGTAATGTTGTAGTTGTATGGTTGCCCATCAAACGTTTGGAAGCTATCCAAGTTTTCATTGATTTTCTTATCAATAGTTGGTTCTTTTGGTTTTGGTGGGGTAACCGTTACTTCGTTAGAGGTTTGTTTCACATCGTTCAAGATCACATCCGCTGTATTTGGTACTTTTACTTGACCATCTTTCTTGTATTTAGAAAGATCAGCACCTTTACGGATCTTCGCCTTAAAGGTTAATTCTACATATTGAATGTCTTTCACCTTACGGCGATTCACTTTACGAGTGATTTTTTCAAGACCAGCTTTGTCTAGTGTCAACGAAACGGTTTGATCTGAAACAGTTGTCGCACCTTTCAAATCAGCGTTATCTTTTCCACCGAGTTTTACATTCAAACTATCTGCTTGAACTTCTAACTCTGGAACAACTGTATCTGTCAGCGTAAAGTTGTCCGCAATACCTGGCCATGGAGCAGTCACCTTGTACTCAAAGAGTTCCTCTTCTGCCTTCAAATCTTCATGTTCTTTGTCATTAACCTTCTTCGTAATTTCGGTTACAACTGGAGGTTTCACATAAACAGGATTTGAACGGCGAATGGTACTTGGTTTAGTATCTGTCTTGCCATGCGCATCTTGATTTGGTTGATTGTCATCACCATTCCACATGATGTTCCCTTGGTTTAGGAGACCAAATCCATTACTTTCCTGAAGGAGAGCCAT
>NZ_JALDUA010000012.1:0-1936 GCF_023109155.1 Streptococcus oralis
AAGCGCATAGCGATTTGACTCCTTATAAGGATCAATTGGTACCAAACAAAGCAAGTGTTAACTTCAAGGATGCCAATAGTCAATCTGGCAGCAAGGAATCAAAACCGGTAACGGTGAAACCGCGTGACCCAGAAAAACCAACAGATCCAACACCAGGTGAACCAGCTAAGTCTGTTGGGCCAGAAGATGGATCTAAACCTGATAAAGAATACCACTTGCCAAACGCTTTAGATACCTTCCGATTCGATATCACTACACCGATCCCAACAGATCCAGTAGATGAAAACGGAAATGCTAAGAAGGATCAATATGGTCGTCTTATCAAGACAGACTTGACTAGCTTTACGATCACGGATAAAATCGATTCAGTCTTGAAAGTCAACAAAGACCGTATCGCTCTTAAAGTTGAAAATGCTCAGTTTGACAAGATCAAAGCAGCTCTTCAAGCTCAACTTGAACAGTCTGAGAAAGAACTCAAAGCTTTGACAGGTAAGTCAACTGATGAGACTTCAACAGAGGCTAACAAGAAGGAAGATTTGAAAGCGGCGGAAGCGAAAGTAGCTGAATTGAAAGCGAAGTTGGAAGCAGCTAAGGCAGCACAACCAGCTAAACCAGCTGAAACTACAACACCAGCTACTCCAGCAACAGCTACTGAAGAAACAACTCCAGCTACATCTGATTTTTCTGCAACAGAAGATAAGAAACCTGCAACTAGCGAGCCAAGTCAAGATCTTGCAAGCTTGGAAGCAGAGTTGAAAGCAGCTGAAGAAAACTTGGCTAAACTTCAAGCACCAGCAGAGAAAGAAGCAGAATTAGCACCAGCTGATAAGAAACAACAACAAGAGAAACTTGAAAATGAAATCAAGAAACTAAAAGAAGCTCAAACTAAGCTTCAAGCAGCTATTGATAAATTGAGTAAGTCTTCAAATGACCGCGGTGAATTAGTAGGTAAAGAGTTGGAAGCAATTGCTACTGTTACTTACGATGAAACTGAAAATCTTGTGACTCTTGAAATCAGCGACAAGGATGTTCTTGAAGCCTTGAAGGGAAGTACTGTACGTCTTGTACTTTACACTAACTTCAAAGAAGGAACAGATTTTACACAATTCGCTGCTGGTGTACCAAATACAGCTAAAGTAAGCTTTAACCATAATCCAAATCCAAAGCCTACCAACAAAGTTGTAGTGTTCCCACCAACACCACCAACACCAGAAAAACCACAAACTCCGCCACCAGGTGGAACCGTTCCTCCTGCAGAACCTAAGAAAACATTGCCAAATACAGGTTCTGAAGCATCTTCAATCTTTGGAGTACTTGCTGCCCTAGCTCTAGGACTTGCTGGACTTCTAGTTTGGAAGCGTAAAGCTGAACGTTAGTATCATATAGTAAGAGGAGAGTAGAAATATTTCCTCTCTTCCTTACTATATATTAAATGAATTAAGGGAAAAAGAATGAGTAGAAAAAAATTATTAAAGTTAGGGATTTCAATACTTGCTTTAAACGCTCTTGGAGTAGCAACGTATCATGTAGCTCCAGATTTATATCAAATTCCAACAGTGCATGCAGAAGAAACACCGGCGGAAGATGAAGAAATTCCAGATGGAGCAGAGCGAAACATTGCGCTTAAATTCAAAAGAATGCTTGATAATGTAGAGGCTTTCATTGCTGACTATAAAGCTAATCCGGATGATGAGGACAACAAAGCTGGATTAGAAGATAGCTTGGCGGAAGCTACTGACTACCTTCCTACCGCAAAGAAGGCAATGAAGAGTCCAGAAGGTCAAAAAGGTTTTGTGGCATATGAAGCTCGCTACAATGAGTTGAAAGCCAAGGTTGAAGCTTTGTTGGCCGGTAAGACGGAACAACCAGCGGAACCAAAAGTTGAGCATCAAGAAATCACTACAACAGAAGAGATTCCTTATGCATCTCGTACCGA
>NZ_JALDUA010000013.1:0-1838 GCF_023109155.1 Streptococcus oralis
GCACTTGAAGTTCCTGCGAATTCAAGAACGTCCACTAGGGTATCTGTGACTGAGAAGGCTGTCGCATCTTGCGCTACTGTTGTTTTCACATTGTATGTGAAGACTTCATCACGTTTTGCGAGAGTTTCAGCTTCTTTGCCATTCACATCTTTCTTGATTTCTGGCTCGTCTGGTGTTGGAGGTGTTACTGGGACTTCATTAGAGTCTTTCGTAAAGCCTGGTTTGTTTGGTAGATCTGCCTTGTAAGCTGCCTTGTTAGGAACTTTCACAGTCTTATCTTCTGATAGGTAAGCAGACAAGTTTGCGCCGGCTTTGATCTTCGCGTCGAATGTTAATTCAACAGCTTGACCGCCATTGGCTTTCACTTGTTCCTCGGTAAGGGTCAAGGTAATGGTTTGTCCTTCTACCTTGATTTGGCTTGCATCAAGAGCTTGACCATTCAATTTAGCACTTGAAGTTCCTGCGAATTCAAGAACGTCTACTAGTGTATCTGTGACTGAGAAGGCTGTCGCATCTTGCGCTACACTTGTTTTCACGTTATAGGTGAAGACTTGGTCGCGTTTGTCAAGAGTTTCAGCTTCTTTGCCATTCACATCTTTCTTGATTTCTGGCTCGTCTGGTGTTGGAGGTGTTACTGGGACTTCGTTCGAATCCTTGTGCACACCTGGTTTGTGTGGGAAGCTTGCGTCATAAGAAGCCTTATTCGGAATCTGTGTACGACCGTCTTCCTTCACATATGCGGACAAGTTAGCGCCAGCTTTGATCTTCGCATCGAATGTTAATTCAACAGCTTGACCGCCATTGGCTTTCACTTGTTCCTCGGTAAGGGTCAAGGTAATGGTTTGACCTTCTACCTTGATTTGGCTTGCATCAAGAGCTTGACCATTCAATTTAGCACTTGAAGTTCCTGCGAATTCAAGAACGTCTACTAGTGTATCTGTGACTGAGAAGGCTGTCGCATCTTGCGCTACACTTGTTTTCACGTTATAGGTGAAGACTTGGTCGCGTTTGTCAAGAGTTTCAGCTTCTTTGCCATTCACATCTTTCTTGATTTCTGGCTCGTCTGGTGTTGGAGGTGTTACTGGGACTTCGTTCGAATCCTTGTGCACACCTGGTTTGTGTGGGAAGCTTGCGTCATAAGAAGCCTTATTCGGAATCTGTGTACGACCGTCTTCCTTCACATATGCGGACAAGTTTGCGCCAGCTTTGATCTTGGCGTCGAATGTTAATTCAACGGCTTGACCGCCATTGGCTTTCACTTGGTCTTCTGTAAGCGACAAGGTAATCGTTTGACCTTCTACCTTGATTTGGCTTGCATCAAGAGCTTGACCATTCAAGGTCGCACTTGATTTACCTGCGAACTCAAGAACATCTTCGATCTTATCGGTTACGCTGAAGGCTGTCGCATCTTGCGCTACTGTTGTTTTCACATTATAAGTGAAGACTTCATCACGTTTTGCGAGGGTTTCTTCTGCCTTGCCGTTAACATCTTTCTTGATCTCTGGCTCGTCTGGTGTTGGTGGCGTTACTGGGACTTCATTAGAGTCTTTGTGCACACCTGGTTTGTGTGGGAAGCTTGCGTCATAAGAAGCCTTATTCGGAATCTGTGTACGGCCGTCTTCCTTCACATATGCGGACAAGTTAGCGCCAGCTTTGATCTTCGCGTCGAACGTTAATTCAACTGCTTGACCGCCATTGGCTTTCACTTGGTCCTCTGTAAGGGTCAAGGTAATGGTTTGACCCTCTACCTTGATTTGGCTAGCATCAAGAGCTTGACCATTCAATTTAGCACTTGAAGTTCCTGCGAACTCAAGAACATCTTCGATCTTATCGGTTAC
>NZ_JALDUA010000014.1:0-1391 GCF_023109155.1 Streptococcus oralis
CTTGATTTACCTGCGAACTCAAGAACATCTTCGATCTTATCGGTTACGCTGAAGGCTGTCGCATCTTGCGCTACTGTCGTTTTCACATTGTATGTGAAGTCTTCATCTCGTTTTGCGAGGGTTTCTTCTGCCTTGCCGTTCACATCTTTCTTGATTTCTGGCTCGTCTGGTGTTGGAGGTGTTACTGGGACTTCGTTAGAGTCCTTGTGCACTCCTGGTTTGTGTGGGAAGCTTGCGTCATAAGAAGCCTTATTCGGAATCTGTGTACGGCCGTCTTCCTTCACATACGCAGACAAGTTCGCGCCGGCTTTGATCTTCGCGTCGAATGTTAATTCAACTGCTTGACCGCCATTGGCTTTGACTTGTTCTTCTGTAAGCGTCAAGGTAATGGTTTGACCCTCTACCTTGATTTGACTGGCATCAAGAGCTTGACCATTCAAGGTCGCACTTGATTTACCTGCGAACTCAAGAACGTCCACTAGGGTATCTGTGACTGAGAAGGCTGTCGCATCTTGCGCTACTGTTGTTTTCACGTTGTATGTGAAGACTTCATCACGTTTTGCGAGAGTTTCTTCTGCCTTGCCATTCACATCTTTCTTGATTTCTGGCTCGTCTGGTGTTGGAGGTGTTACTGGGACTTCGTTAGAATCCTTGTGCACACCTGGTTTGTGTGGGAAGCTTGCGTCGTAAGAAGCCTTATTTGGAATCTGTGTACGGCCGTCTTCCTTCACATATGCGGACAAGTTCGCGCCGGCTTTGATTTTCGCGTCGAATGTTAATTCAACGGCTTGACCGCCATTGGCTTTCACTTGGTCTTCTGTAAGCGTCAAGGTAATGGTTTGTCCTTCTACCTTGATTTGACTTGCATCAAGAGCTTGACCATTCAATTTAGCACTTGAAGTTCCTGCGAACTCAAGAACATCTTCGATCTTATCGGTTACGCTGAAGGCTGTCGCATCTTGCGCTACTGTTGTTTTCACATTATAAGTGAAGACTTCATCACGTTTTGCGAGAGTTTCTTCTGCCTTGCCATTCACATCTTTCTTGATTTCTGGCTCGTCTGGTGTTGGAGGTGTTACTGGGACTTCGTTAGAATCCTTGTGCACACCTGGTTTGTGTGGGAAGCTTGCGTCGTAAGAAGCCTTATTTGGAATCTGTGTACGGCCGTCTTCCTTCACATATGCGGACAAGTTCGCGCCGGCTTTGATTTTCGCGTCGAATGTTAATTCAACGGCTTGACCGCCATTGGCTTTCACTTGGTCTTCTGTAAGCGTCAAGGTAATGGTTTGTCCTTCTACCTTGATTTGACTTGCATCAAGAGCTTGACCATTCAATTTAGCACTTGAAGTTCCTGCGAATTCAAGAACGTCCACTAGGGTATCTGTGACTGA
>NZ_JALDUA010000015.1:0-1338 GCF_023109155.1 Streptococcus oralis
TCAACCGGAGCCATCAAAACCAGAAGAGCCAACATATGAGACAGAGAAACCATTGGAACCAGCTCCAGTAGCACCAAGCTACGAAAATGAGCCAACTCCACCGGTAAAAACTCCAGATCAACCAGAGCCATCAAAACCAGAAGAGCCAAATTATGATCCATTGCCAACTCCGCCGGTAGCACCAACTCCTAAGCAGTTGCCAACACCACCAGCGGTGCCAACAGTTCACTTCCATTACAATCGTCTATTTGCACAACCTCAGATTAATAAAGAAATTAAAAATGAGGGTGGAGTAGATATCGATCGTACTCTCGTTGCTAAGCAGTCTGTAGTGAAGTTTGAGTTGAAAACAGAAGCGTTGACAGCTGGTCGTCCAAAAACAACTTCGTTTGTATTGGTAGATCCACTTCCAACTGGCTATCAGTTTGATTTGGAAGCAACCAAGGCTGCAAGCAAAGGTTTTGAAACAAGCTATGATAAAGCTAGTCACACTGTAACCTTTAAGGCTACTGAGGAGACCTTGGCTGCTTTCAATGCAGATTTGACAAAATCCTTTGAGACTCTATATCCAACTGTTGTTGGTCGTGTCTTGAATGATGGGGCAACTTATACAAATAACTTTACATTGACAGTCAACGACGCCTACGGTGTTAAGTCAAACATTGTTCGTGTAACGACTCCAGGTAAACCAAATGATCCTGACAATCCAAATAACAACTACATCAAGCCTTTGAAAGTTAACAAGAACAAGCAAGGTGTAAATATTGATGGTAAAGAGGTTCTAGCTGGTTCAACGAACTACTATGAACTTACATGGGATTTGGACCAATACAAGGGAGATAAATCTTCTAAAGAAGCGATTCAAAATGGTTTCTACTATGTGGATGATTATCCAGAAGAAGCCTTAACCCTTCAACCAGAATTGGTTAAGATCCGTGATCTAGAGGGCAACCTTGTATCAGGTATCAGTGTTCAACAATTTGATAGTTTAGAAGCTGCGCCTAAGAAGGTTCAAGATCTGTTGAAGAAAGCAAACATCACTGTTAAAGGTGCTTTCCAACTCTTCTCAGCTGATAATCCAGCCGAATTCTACAAGAACTATGTAGCAGCAGGAAAATCATTGCTCATCACAGATCCGATGACAGTTAAACCTGAATTTGGTCAAACGGGTGGTAAGTATGAAAACAAAGCTTACCAAATTGATTTTGGAAATGGTTATGCTACAGAAGTAGTTGTCAACAATGTACCGAAAATCACACCTAAAAAAGATGTGACAATCAGTATGGATCCAAGCAGTGACAATATTGATGGTCAAACCATTCCGTTGAACCAGTACTT
>NZ_JALDUA010000016.1:0-749 GCF_023109155.1 Streptococcus oralis
TCTGTGGTCGCAGCGTCAATGTTCTTCTTAGCTTCATCAGCTTTCGCCTTGGCATCTGCCTTCGCAACAGCTTTCTCTTCATCCGTAAAATCAGTACGTGAATCAATGGCTGCTTCCTTAGCTTTCAGGGCGTCATCGATCGCTTGCTTGGCTGCTGGCTTCGCTACTGCTTGCGGATTGACTCCATTGACCTCAGTTGTTCCAGTTGACTTAGCTTGCGATACTGCTTCATCTGTGGTCGCGTTGTCGATGTTTCTCTTAGCCTCATCAGCTTTCGCCTTGGCATCGGCTTTCGCTGCAGCTTTCTCCTCATCCGTCAAATCGGTGCGTGAATCAATAGCTACTTCCTTAGCTTTCAGCGCATCATCGATTCCTTGCTTGGCTGCTGGCTTCGCTACTGGCTGCGGATTGACTGCGTTGACTTCAGTTGTTCCAGCAGTCTTGGCTTGCGATACTGCTTCATCTGTTGTCGCGTTGTCGATGTTCTTCTTAGCCTCATCGGCCTTAGCCTTGGCATCTGCCTTCGCTGCGGTTTTCTCTTCATCCGTCAAATCGGTACGTGAATCAATCGCTGCTTCCTTAGCTTTCAGCGCATCATCGATTCCTTGCTTGGCTGCTGGCTTCGCCACTGGCTGCGGATTGACTCCATTGACCTCAGTTGTTCCAGTTGACTTAGCCTGGTCAACTTCTGCATTTGTGGTAGCAGCGTCAATGTTCTTCTTAGCCTCATCGGCCTTAGCTTTGGCATC
>NZ_JALDUA010000017.1:0-714 GCF_023109155.1 Streptococcus oralis
ATTGGCATCCTTGAAGTTAACACTTGCTTTGTTTGGTACCAATTGATCCTTATAAGGAGTCAAATCGCTATGCGCTTTGAGTTTAGCTGGGATGTACAATTGAATCTCTTTGAAGCCTTTTAGTCGAGCGAAATCTTTCACTTTTACAGTGACAGTGTTTCCTTCAACACTTGTTTCAAGAGCTCCATTTGCATCACGACCGTCCACATAGGCTACTGGTGTATCAGCGATTGCCAAAACAGATTCAAGTGTATCTGTTACGGTGAACTCTTTGTACTTATCAATATCTTTTGGTAAAGCTGTATTGACATTGTACATGTAAGGTGCATCGTATTCGACATCCAAGTGGTCCAAGGTACGGTTGATTTTCTTCGTAATTTCTGGTTCTGGTTCTTTTGGAACGATAACCGGAACTTTATTCGAATCTTTGTGTAGCCCTGGTCTATTTGGAATGTTTGCATCATAAGAAGCCGTATTTGGAACAGTGAATCCACGATCTGTTAGATATGGAGTTAAATCAGCTCCCGCTTTAATCTTAGCAGTGAAGCTCAATTCAACAGCTTGACCGCCATTGGCTTTCACTTGTTCCTTTGTAAGGGTCAAGGTAATGGTTTGACCCTCTACCTTGATTTGACTGGCATCAAGAGCTTGACCATTCAAGATTGCACTTGCTGAACCTGCATAATCAAGAACAGACTCAAGTGTATCACTTAC
>NZ_JALDUA010000018.1:0-695 GCF_023109155.1 Streptococcus oralis
AAGTACTGGTTCAACGGAATGGTTTGACCATCAATATTGTCACTGCTTGGATCCATACTGATTGTCACATCTTTTTTCGGTGTGATTTTTGGTACATTGTTGACAACTACTTCTGTAGCATAGCCATTTCCAAAATCAATTTGGTAGGCTTTGTTTTCATACTTACCACCTGTCTTACCAAATTCAGACTTAACAGTCATCGGATCTGTAATGACTAATGATGTTCCAGTTGATACATATTGCTTGTAAAATTCTTCTGGATTATCAGCAGAGAAGAGTTGGAAAGCACCCTTAACAGTAATGTTAGCTTTCTTCAACAAGTCTTGAACTTTCTTAGGAGCAGCTTCTAGACTGTCATATTTTTGAACGCTGACACCTGATACTTGATTTCCTTTTTCATCCGCAACCTTAATCAAATCAGGACGAACATCTAAAGCTTCTTCTGGATAATCATCTACATAGTAGAAGCCGTTTTGGATTGCTTCCTTAGAAGATTTATCACCTTTATATTGATCCAAATCCCATGTTAATTCGTAGTAGTTGGTTGAACCAGCTAAAACTTCTTTTCCATCGATATTAAGGCCTTCTTTATTCTTATTTACTTTCGTTGGCTTAATATAGTTGTTATTTGGATTGTCAGGATCATTTGGTTTACCTGGAGTCGTTACACGAACAATGTTTGACTTAACACCGTA
>NZ_JALDUA010000019.1:0-675 GCF_023109155.1 Streptococcus oralis
TGAAGCAGTATCGCAAGCTAAAACTGCTGGAACAACTGAAGTCAATTCAATCAATCCGCAGCCAGTAGCGAAGCCAGTAGCCAAGCAAGCGATTGATGATGCCCTGAAAGCCAAGGAAGCAGAAATTGATTCACGTACCGATTTGACGGATGAGGAGAAAGCTGCAGCGAAGGCTGATGCCAAAGCTAAGGCCGATAAAGCTAAGAAGAACATCGATAATGCAACAACAGATGAAGCAGTATCGCAAGCCAAGACTGATGGAATAAACAGCATTGCCTCAGTCAACCCAACTGCGCAAAGTAAGCCAGTAGCCAAGCAAGCAATCGATGATGCGCTGAAAGCTAAGGAAGCAGAAATTGATTCACGTACTGATTTGACGGATGAGGAGAAAGCTGCAGCGAAAGTCGATGCCAAGGCGAAAGCAGATGAAGCTAAGAAGAACATCGATAATGCAACAACAGATGAAGCAGTATCGCAAGCTAAAACTGCTGGAACAACTGAAATAACTTCAATTAATCCGCAAGCAGTAGCGAAGTCAGCAGCCAAGCAAGCAATCGATGATGCCCTGAAAGCTAAGGAAGCAGCGATTGATTCACGAACCGATTTGACGGATGAAGAGAAAGCTGCAGCGAAGGCAGATGCCAATGCGAAAGCTGATGAAGCTAAGAAGAACAT
>NZ_JALDUA010000001.1:686011-797451 GCF_023109155.1 Streptococcus oralis
TACTTTGATGCTAACTCAGGAGAGATGGCAACCAACAAGTTTGTCGAAGGTTCCCAAAATGAGTGGTATTATTTTGATCAAGCTGGAAAAGCAGTGACAGGCTTGCAGCAAGTTGGTCAACAGACTCTCTATTTCACGCAAGACGGCAAGCAAGTCAAAGGAAAAGTTGTTGATGTGAATGGAGTTAGTCGATATTTCGATGTCAATTCAGGAGAAATGGCTCGAAGCAAATGGATTCAACTTGAAGATGGAAGTTGGATGTATTTTGACCGCGATGGTAGAGGTCAAAACTTCGGAAGAAACTAATCGAATGTAGCTCAATAAAAATCAAACTTTATCTGACGATATACAAAAACGATAACTCCTTTAAAGGACGTTATCGTTTTTTGCCTGTTTGGAGAATAAATGACAATTGAAAAGAAAGAAGGAATCATTGGAAACTGAAATGAATTAACAAGAGATTCCATATTGGAATAATCTTTTTCTGCACTCTATTGTGACATTCAAAGCAATGAGGATTCTATTTTTAAAGTTTGGAAATCCAAAAGCGTTTCGTTTGCGAATAATGACGCGGTTGTTAGTAGTTTCTATTTTTTAATTTGTACATTTGAGAGAAGAAAGATTTTGCTTGATTATTCATAGAGGAGCTATTCTTCACAAAAAGGCTCCATCGATGCAATAGTGTTTTACTATCTATAGAAATTATAGAGCCGAAAAATCTAGGAAATCATCGCTTTTTTCATAAAAAAATGGTATAATGAAGGGTATGAAATATCACGACTATATATGGGATTTAGGTGGTACCCTATTGGATAATTATGAGTCTTCTACAGCAGCCTTTGTAGAAACCTTAGCCCAATATGGAATAGAGCAAGAACACGACCGTGTCTACGAAGCTTTGAAGGTTTCGACAGCTTTTGCCATTGAGAAGTTTGCACCAAATATCGAGGGGTTTTTAGAGAACTACAAAGAAAATGAAGCGCGTGAGCTAGAACATCCAGTTTTGTTTGAGGGAATTCCAGAATTACTCAAAGACATTTCGGACAAGGGTGGCCGCCATTTCTTGGTTTCTCATCGAAATGACCAAGTACTAGAACTTCTTGCTAAGACCCAGATAGCGAACTACTTCACCGAGGTGGTGACTGCTAGTTCTGGCTTTAAACGGAAGCCAGATCCTGAGTCCATGATTTATTTACGTGATAAATATCATATTACATCTGGTTTGGTCATTGGTGACAGAAATATTGATGTAGAAGCAGGTAAAGCTGCTGGCTTAGATGCCTATCTTTTTAATAACGTTGCGACATTGAGACAAGCAATAGACATGTAAGAAAAGGGAAAAAATGACAGAAGAAATCAAAAATCAACAGGCACAAGATTATGATGCCAGTCAAATTCAAGTTTTGGAGGGACTTGAAGCTGTTCGTATGCGTCCAGGTATGTATATTGGATCGACTTCAAAAGAAGGTCTTCACCATCTAGTATGGGAAATAGTTGATAACTCAATTGACGAAGCTCTAGCTGGATTTGCCAGTCACATCCAAGTCTTTATAGAGCCAGATAATTCCATCACCGTTGTGGATGATGGGCGTGGAATTCCTGTTGATATTCAGGAAAAAACAGGACGTCCCGCTGTTGAGACTGTCTTTACAGTTCTTCACGCTGGAGGAAAATTCGGCGGTGGCGGATACAAGGTTTCAGGAGGATTGCACGGTGTAGGTTCATCAGTAGTAAACGCTCTTTCAACTCAACTAGATGTTCATGTCCATAAAAACGGTAAGATTCATTACCAAGAATACCGTCGTGGTCATGTTGTTGCTGATCTTGAGGTAGTTGGAGATACGGATAAAAGCGGAACAACAGTTCACTTTACACCAGATCCAGAGATTTTTACAGAAACAACAACTTTTGACTTTGAAAAATTAAACAAACGTATTCAAGAACTAGCCTTTTTGAACCGAGGCCTTCGAATCTCCATCACAGATAAGCGTGAAGGTCTCGAACAGACTAAACAATATCACTATGAGGGTGGGATTGCTAGCTACGTTGAATATATCAACGAGAACAAGGATGTGATCTTTGATACACCAATCTACACAGACGGTGAGATGGATGATATCACAGTTGAAGTAGCCATGCAGTACACAACTGGTTACCACGAAAACGTTATGAGTTTCGCCAATAACATTCACACCCATGAAGGTGGTACGCATGAGCAAGGTTTCCGTACAGCGCTGACACGTGTTATCAATGATTATGCTCGCAAGAATAAACTACTAAAAGACAATGAAGACAACCTAACAGGAGAAGATGTCCGTGAAGGCTTGACTGCAGTTATCTCAGTTAAGCATCCAAACCCGCAGTTTGAAGGACAAACCAAGACCAAACTGGGAAATAGTGAAGTAGTCAAGATTACCAATCGCCTCTTCAGCGATGCCTTTTCTGATTTCCTCATGGAAAATCCACAGATCGCCAAGCGTATCGTGGAAAAAGGAATCTTGGCTGCCAAGGCTCGTGTAGCTGCCAAGCGTGCGCGTGAAGTCACACGCAAGAAATCTGGCTTGGAAATTTCCAATTTGCCAGGAAAACTAGCAGACTGTTCTTCTAACAACCCTGCTGAAACCGAACTCTTCATCGTCGAAGGAGACTCAGCTGGTGGATCAGCCAAATCTGGTCGTAATCGTGAATTCCAAGCTATCTTGCCAATTCGTGGTAAGATCTTGAACGTTGAAAAAGCTAGCATGGATAAAATCCTTGCCAACGAAGAAATTCGAAGCCTTTTCACAGCCATGGGAACAGGATTTGGTGCAGAATTTGATGTAACTAAGGCTCGTTACCAAAAACTCGTTTTGATGACCGATGCCGATGTTGATGGAGCCCACATTCGAACTCTCTTGCTAACCTTGATTTATCGCTATATGAAACCAATCTTAGAGGCTGGTTATGTCTACATTGCCCAACCACCAATTTATGGGGTTAAAGTTGGAAGTGAGATCAAAGAATACATTCAACCTGGTGCAGATCAAGAAATTAAACTCCAAGAAGCCTTAGCACGTCATAGTGAAGGGCGTTCAAAACCAACCATCCAACGTTATAAAGGTTTGGGAGAAATGGATGACCACCAATTGTGGGAAACAACCATGGATCCTGAACATCGCTTGATGGCGCGTGTTTCGGTAGATGATGCTGCCGAAGCAGATAAAATCTTTGATATGTTGATGGGGGATCGAGTAGAACCTCGTCGCGAATTTATCGAAGAAAACGCTGTTTACAGTACACTTGACGTCTAAAAAATGTGGGAAATAGTTCCCTTGGTTTAAAAAATATGATATAATCATTACGATTGTTTCTAGTATAAAAGGAGTTTGATATGTCTAATGGACAACTAATTTATCTAATGGTTGCGATTGCAGTCATTCTGATCTTAGCTTATGTAACAGCCATCTTTTTACGTAAGCGTAATGTAAGCAGATTAACGGCCCTTGAAGAAAGAAAAGAAGAACTCTACAACCTTCCTGTAAATGATGAGGTTGAAGCCGTTAAAAACATGCACTTGATTGGTCAAAGTCAGGTGACCTTCCGTGAATGGAACCAAAAATGGGTTGATTTATCTCTGAACTCATTTGCTGATATCGAAAATCACCTCTTTGAAGCTGAAAGCTACAACAATTCTTTCCGTTTTTTCAAAGCTGCTCACAAGATTGATCAAATTGAAAGCCAAATCGGCTTGATTGAAGAAGATATTGCAGCTATTCGCAATGCCCTTTCTGATCTTGAAAAACAAGAATCTAAGAATAGTGGCCGTGTCCTTCATGCCTTGGACTTGTTTGAATCCCTTCAACATACCGTTGCAGAAGATTCGGAGAAATATGGTAAGGCCCTTCCTGAGATTGAGAAACAATTGGAAAACATCCAATCTGAATTCTCTCAATTTGTTACCCTAAATTCATCAGGTGACCCGGTTGAAGCCGCAGCAATTCTTGATTCAACTGAAAATCATATTCTCGCTTTGACACACATCGTTGAGCGAATTCCAGCTCTTGTTGAAAC
This sequence comes from Streptococcus oralis, assembly GCF_023109155.1. Lineage (GTDB taxonomy): Bacteria > Bacillota > Bacilli > Lactobacillales > Streptococcaceae > Streptococcus > Streptococcus oralis_BZ. Next base: position 690,062 of record NZ_JALDUA010000001.1, read on the forward strand.
CTTGACAAAGGAACTGCCAGAACAATTGGCAGATTTGGAAGAAGGCTATCGCAAGCTGTTGGATGCCAACTACCACTTTACAGAAACAGATATTGAGTCTCGTTTCCAACTTTTGCATGAATCTCTGAAAAATAATCAAGAAAATATTCGTCAGTTGGAATTGGACAATGCAGAGTATGAAAATAATCGCATCCAAGAAGAAATCAATGCGCTTTATGATATCTTCACTCGTGAAATTTCAGCTCAAAAAGTAGTTGAAAGTCTTCTTGCTACATTACCAACTTATCTCAACCACTTGAAAGAAAATAATCAGGTGCTTGTTCAAGACCTTGAACGCTTGACTAAAACCTACCTTCTTCCTGAAAGTGATGGCAATCATGTTCGTCGTCTTCAAGCAGAATTGGCTGCACTTGATACGGCAATCATGGAAGTGACAGAGGATCAAGGTGAGTCAACACAAGCCTACTCTGCTCTTGAAGAACAGTTGGAAATGCTTCAAAGCAACCTCAAGGATATAGAGGATGAGCAAATCTCTGTGAGCGAACGACTTGCGCAAATTGAAAAAGACGACCTCAATGCTCGCCAAAAAGCAAATGTCTATGTGAACCGTTTGCATACTATCAAACGTTACATGGAGAAGAGAAACTTGCCAGGTATTCCTCAAAGTTTCTTGAAACTTTTCTTTACTGCAAGTCATAACACAGAAGATCTGATGGCAGAGTTAGAACAACCACAAGTGAATATTGAATCGGTTAAACGAATTCTTGAAGTCGCAACAAATGATATGGAAGCACTTGAAACAGAAACCTATGATATCGTTCAATATGCAACCTTGACGGAGCAACTCTTGCAATACTCAAACCGTTACCGTTCATTTGATGAGCGTATCCAAGAGGCCTTCAACGAAGCGCTTGAAATTTTTGAAAAAGAGTTTGACTATCAGGCATCATTTGAAAAAATTTCACAAGCCTTGGAAGTTGCTGAACCAGGGGTTACAAACCGTTTTGTAACTTCATATGAGAAAACACGTGAAGCGATTCGTTTTTAAAAATAGAAGCTTAGAAGATTTCTAAGCTTTTTTATTTTCCTAAAAAAAGACAGAATCCCTGTTTATCATTGAAATAATAGCCTCGATTTGATATGATGGAAATATGAAAAAAAATAGAGCGAAACGTGTTTCTCACGATAAAACGAGAAGGCTATTGCTTTCCCTTGTTGGAATCTTAGGAATTGCTACGATTCTATTAGGGAGTGCTATTGGTTATAAGCTACTACAAAAGCAATCTTACGAACAAAAAATTGAAGCGCTAAAAAGCGAAAAGGACCAGCAATTCAACTCAGGTAGTCAGAAGGACCATTTCCGAAAAGGTCAAGCTGAGGTGATTGCCTACTACCCTCTGCAAGGAGAGGAAGTCATTGCGTCTGTTAGAGAAAAAATCAACCAGGATATTAAAGAAAAGCTGGAAGATAAAGAGGATTTGGTCTTTTATTATAGTGAGCAGTTGGACCCAGTCTTAAAGGGAGTTGTTGCTCGTAGTATCAGTAAGCAAGTCTACGATTTGTCTGCATCAAAGGTTGAAGAAAAAGAAAAGACTTCTTTAGGGAAAATTTTCTTGACTGAAGATGGGAAAGATTTTGACCTCAGCAAACTCTTCAAAGATGCAAGCAAGGCTAAGGAACTCTTACTGACTCAAATCAAATCAACTCTAGAAGATAAGAAACTTGACCAGGCAAAAATTGATCAAGTTATAAAGAGCTTCACAGACCAAGAATTGACATCTTGGAGCTTTGATTATAAGGATAGTCAAATCATCCTTTATCCTGCTAATCCAGGGGAGACTCTGGAGGAAATTGCCTTACCAATATCCAGTTTCTTTGATGTATTGGAGTCCTCTTATCTATTAGAAAAGGATGCTGAACTGTACCAAGCATACTTTGCTCAAAAAAATAAAAAGGTTGTAGCCTTAACCTTTGACGATGGTCCAAATCCTACTACAACCACGCAAGCTTTGGATACTTTAGCTAAATATGGTGTAAAAGCAACCTTCTTTGTACTTGGTAAAAACATTGCAGGTAATGAAAACCTTCTAAAACGAATGAAATCAGAAGGTCATGTTGTAGGAAACCACAGCTGGAGTCATCCCGTTCTTTCACAACTTTCGCTCGAAGATGCTAAAAAGCAAATCACTGATACAGAAGATCTGTTAACTCAAGTTTTAGGATCAAGCTCTAAACTCATGCGTCCGCCTTATGGTGCCATTACAGATGATATTCGTAACAGTCTAGACTTGAGCTTTATCATGTGGGATGTGGATAGTTTGGACTGGAAGAGTAAGAATGAAACAGCTATTTTGACAGAGATACAACGTCAAGTTCGTAATGGATCGATCGTTCTTATGCATGATATCCATGGTCCTTCAGTTAATTCTCTACCAAGTGTCATTGAGTATTTAAAGGGTGAAGGGTATACATTTGTGACCGTTCCTGAATTGCTCAATTCTCGCTTGAAGGCTCACGAGATCTATTACGATCGTGATCAATAATTGTTAAAATCTAAAGGAGCAAGTGTTCTGATAATCAGGATTTTGTTTCTTTAGATTTTCTTCACATAGAAAGGAAAAACGATGAAATCTTATACCCTTAATAATGGAGTTTCAATTCCTGTACTAGGATTTGGAACATGGAAAGCTGAAAATGGAGAGGTAGCCTACCAAGCCGTTTTAGAAGCCTTAAAGGCTGGTTATCGTCATATCGATACTGCAGCTATCTATAAAAATGAGGAGAGTGTTGGTCGTGCTATTCGAGATAGCGGTATTCCAAGACAAGAAATCTTTGTAACGACCAAACTCTGGAATACCAATCACAGCTATGATGAAGCACGCCAAGCATTTGAAGAATCAATGGAAAAACTGGGATTGGATTATCTAGATTTGTACCTTATCCATTGGCCAAATCCAAAACCACTAAGAGAAAATGAGGCATGGAAAACTCGCAATGCCGATGTCTGGAGAGCGATGGAGGATCTGTACCAAGAAGGCAAAATTCGTGCTATCGGTGTTAGTAATTTCCTTCCCAAGCATTTGGATGCCTTGCTTGAGACAGCAAGAATCATCCCGGCGGTCAATCAGGTACGCTTGGCACCAGGAGTTTATCAAGAGGAAGTGGTTGACTACTGTAGAGAGAAAGGAATTCTCTTAGAGGCTTGGGGGCCATTTGGACAAGGGGAGCTGTTTGAACAGAAAGAAGTCCAAGAAATTGCTGATAAGCATGGGAAATCAGTGGCTCAAATCGCCTTGGCTTGGAGCTTGGCAGAAGGATTTTTACCCCTACCTAAGTCAGTGACAGCCTCTCGCATCCAGAGCAATCTTGACTGTTTTGGAATTGAACTCAGCAGAGACGAGCGAGAAGTCTTAAAGACAATTTCAGTGACTTCGGGTGCACCTCGTGTGGATGAGATGGATTTTTAGTTTGTGAAATCTATTTATACTGAAATAACAAAGACTAGGAATTTTAAATCCTAGTCTTTTTGTGTATAAAAAATCTAAATTGTTTGTATAATAAAATAATTTTATGGATTGAAATATAGGAACGAATTTAGAAAATATTGGTTTGATGGAGCAAATAACACGAATGATAAAATTAAATAAGTAAGATATATACGTAAATATTACATTTTTGTGACAATTCAGATTTTTGTAAAAATTTATACCTATTTGCGCTATAATAGGTATACTTTAAAGAAAAAGGAGATTATGTATGAATAGACGACAACGTTTTTCATTACGGAAATACAAATTTGGTCTTGCTTCAGTTTTATTGGGAACTGCTTTGGTTTTTGGAGCAAGTCAAGTCAGTGCCAATGAGCAGAGTACAGGTGAAAATCAAGCTCAAACTCAGAAAATTAAGACAGAGCTAAAAGACGATAAACACTCAAACTCTGCGACTGACCAAACCAATACTAATGGGATTGCACCAGTAGTTGGAGAGAAACAAGAAGCTGAAACTTCTAAAGAGGATGCTAGTAAACAAGATGCTAAGGTAGAAACTCCAGTTGATAAAACTGCCGAATCCCAAGAATCAGGAAAAGATAGCGCAGTTGCAAACGAAGAGAATCAAGGTGTCGTCCAAAAAGAAACAACAGTAGATGCCAGTCCAGCGCCTGCTACTGAGAAGGCTTCTAACATAGAGAACAAAGAGGCTCAAGCAACGACAGCTCCTAAAACTACTGGAGAAACAGCAACTACTGAAAAAGAACAAGAAAAAGCTGAGTCTGCAAAACCCAATAGTCTTTCAAGCAATGATATCATCACAGTACCGAAAACTTGGAAGGCTGGTTACAAGGGAACAGGGACCGTTGTTGCCATTATTGACTCTGGGCTTGATTTGAATCATGAGGTTCTTCGAATTTCGGATCCGTCAAAAGCAAAATTTAAAAACAAGGAAGCCATCGAAGCAGCTAAAAAGGCTGCTGGAATCGACTACGGTAAATGGTATAGTAATAAGGTTGTCTATGCCTATGACTACTTTGACGGAACAGATAAGATCAAAGAAGCAGAAAGAACTTCTCATGGGATGCACGTAACAGGGATTGCAGCTGGAAACCCTGATAAAGAAGCACCAAATGGTGAAAAGGTCTATGGTGTTGCGCCAGAAGCCCAAGTCATGTTTATGCGTGTCTTTTCAGATCGCCAAAAAACGACAAGTTCGGCTCTATATGTAAAGGCGATTGATGATGCAGTTGCCTTAGGAGCAGATGCCATTAATATGAGTTTGGGATCTAGCACTGGTTCTATGGTGGATGCTGGTTCCGATATTGTGGATGCCATCAAACGGGCTCGTGCCAAGGGAGTATCTGTTCTTATCTCAGCAGGAAATAGCAATACATTCGGAAATGGTTATTCAAAACCGCTAGCCGAAAATCCAGACTATGGCTTAGTTGGAAATCCATCCACTGTTGAAGACTCAATTTCAGTTGCTTCTGTCAACAACAAAACATTGACAACAGCCGTTTTTGAAGTTAAAGGTCTAGAGGGAAATGCCGGCCTTCATAACGGAAAATTTGATTATAATCAACCTGAAGCAGATAAGGACTTTGAAAAAGGAAAAGAGTACGAATACGTCGAAGCAGGGTTAGGTCGTGAAGAAGACTTTGCGAAGTTGGATTTAACTGGGAAACTTGCCCTCATTCAGCGTGGAGCCATGAACTTTTCAGAGAAGATCAAAAATGCACGAAAACACGGTGCAGTTGGTGCATTGATCTACAATAATGTAGAGGGCGCAAACATCAATATGGCTATTGATGATGAAGCAAAGAAAATTCCTTCTGTATTTATTTCTAAACAGTATGGTGAAGCCTTAAAATCAGGAAACTACAAGATTGTTTTTAATGGTAAGATGGATAATCGTCCTTCTGATGTAGCCAATCAGCTATCTGACTTTTCAAGTTGGGGAGTGACTACTGATGGACAATTGAAACCGGATGTGACAGCTCCTGGTGGCAATATTTACTCATCCTTTAATGACAATACCTATGGTAGTATCAGCGGAACCAGTATGGCGGCTCCTCACGTTACGGGTGTTGCAGTTTTGGTTAAGGAATACCTTCAAAAACACCATCCAGAATTGACTCCTGAGCAAGTATCAGAGGCTGTCAAAGCCTTGATCATGTCAACTGCAAAACCACATGTTAATAAGGACACAGGCACTTATACCTCTCCTCGTCAGCAAGGTTCTGGTATTGTGGATACAGCTGCTGCAGTGTCAACAGACCTCTATGTAACGGGTGAAAATGGTTATCCAAGCGTGACTTTAGGAAATGTTGGAGATCAATTTACTTTCAAGGTCACTGTACACAATATTTCAGATACTGACCGTACTCTCAAGATGGTAGTGAATACCAATACAGACGAAGTCCAAAATGGAAAATTCACCCTTCGACCTCGAAAACTAACGGAGACAGTCTGGCCTGAAGTGACTGTTAAAGCCCACAGCAGTCAAACAGTCACTGTTAAAGTGGATGCTCGAAAATTTGCTGCTGAACTCAGCAAACAAATGCCAAATGGCTATTTCCTTGAAGGTTTTGTTCGCTTTGTAGATCCAGCAGATGATGGGGATATTGTGAGTCTTGCATTTATGGGCTTCCGAGGAGAGTTCCAAAATCTCCCCGCTGTCGAAAAACCAATTTACAATCTTGTTCGAGAAGGGAAAAACGGATTTTACACGGAAGTAGACAAGGAAAATCCTGCCGTTAACTACTCTAATGATGCCACCTATCTCGCAACCTTGCAAAATGACCTTCTTGTTTCTCAAGGTCAACGCCAAGGACGCCGAATTACCGTTCTGGGGATTGAACAAAATGCTGAAGGTAAGCATGTTCTTCAGTTGGACGAAAAAGGGAATGTCCGTATTGCCATTTCTCCCAACGATGATGGAAACAAAGACCTAGTTGAATACAAAACGGTTGCTTTGAGAAATCTTGTAAATCTTCGGGCTACAGTTTATGCGGCTACAGATACCAAGCATGAACATCCTATTTGGGAGGGCGATGCAAAGGATCTTCGTAAAAATTATTTTGATGGAGACAGTAGAAATCTGAAGAGTTATATTCTAGATAATACTGCTTGGAGAGGCCAGGATTTTGATGGCAATACCGTTGCAGATGGTTTATATGACTATGTTATTAGTTACACACCAGACGTTCCAGGAGCTAAAGAACAATACACGACCTTTAAAATTCAAATTGATACTCAAAAACCTGTCATCACAAGTGGTTATATTCGCTTTAAAGATGGAAACCAAGAATTCGTAGCTCGCAAACCAAAAGATGTGGGTCAAGGCGGTATCCTTTCAGAAAAAGTCTTCTATATCACACCATTTGACCAGAAAGGGACCATGGTTCTAACTGGGAAAGACCAGTCTGGAACTCGTGCGCTTGAGAACACCCATCTGATTAAGGCCAATGCTGACGGTAGTTATACACTTCCTAAGGATGTTGATAAGGCTAATATTTACTATCTTGTAGAGGACTATGCAGGAAATGTAGACTATATCTCACTTGCTGAACTTGTCCGCGATCAAAATAGTGGTCGAGTGAAAATTGCCTTGAAGGATGCAAAAACAAACCAGGATATTGATACCCTCTACGTCTATCGAATCAAAAATAGCAAGGGACAATATGTTGATGTTGACAAGACAAAAGCGATTCATTTCTTACAGTTTGGTCATTATACAGCAGAAATTTTCAGTTATGACCGAACAGAATTAAAATTTATCAGTGCTTTGTCCCAAGAGTTTGACTTGACGGAAGAAAATAGTTTCCAAACCATTACCTTCCTAGCAAATCTCCTAGAATATGCACCGGTATCTGTTTCCTTCAACCAAGCAGTTCCAAAGACGACTACAGTGGTTCTGAAAGGAGAAGATGGGACAAGTATCACTCTTCCTGCTGAAAAATACGGTCAATACGCCTTTGGTAAGAAAGTTGCTACAGGTCGTTATACTGTACAAGTCACCTTGCCAACTGGATATGAACTCCTTGAAGATCTCGTTTCCTTGCTCGTGAAGCCAGGTCGAAATAATGCTTTGCGTCTATCTGTTGTGTCTAAGTTGGCCTTGATTGCTGCGGTAAATCAACAAAAAGAACTGGTAGAAACGTCTCGTTACTTTAATAGTAGTGCAGATAAGAGAAAAGCTTATGACCAAGCTTTCCAAGTGGCACAGTCAGCCTTGTCAAGCAAGTTGAAGCAAGAATTGATTGATGGCGTTCTCGCTAGTCTTGAGGCTGCTGGTAAAGCTTTGGATGGAAAAGATTCGAACGTTACAGCCTTGAAAGAAGCTATGAAAGCTTACTACGCAACGACTAAAACTGGACGATATGCGAATGCCAAAGAAAAAGTACGTCGAGCTTATGATCGTGCCTTCCAAGAAATCGCCTTACTAGCTGTGGACCCTAGAGTCAAACAGGATCAAATTGACCAATCTCTCATTGCCCTAGCAACAGCTAAAAGTAAATTGAATGGCAAAGCTACAGACTTCTCTAGTCTGAAGAAACTGGTCAAGGATGAACGTCTTTTCCAAGAAAAGAACGCGAGATTTATCTATGCAGACAAGAAAGAAAAAGCAGCTTATCTTTTAACTTTTAAAGAGGCACAGGAACTCCTTAAAGATCCAGGAGCGAGCCAAGAAGATGTCAAAGATGCCATTACAGCCTTGAAACAAGCCAAGAGAAATCTACATGGCAAAAAACTAAAAGCGAAAAGACATCCTTAAACAGGACTTTCTGAAGCTTTACTGATAAATGAGTCTGGAACTTTGTTTTCAGACTCATTTTTGGTTTACACTAGCTAGAAAATCTGCTATAATACTAGCTAGGAAAGAAAGTCTTAGGGCGTTCTTCAGCGAGCTTGGGGTAGTGGGAGCCAAGTAGAACAAGGTAAGAAACTGGCGCTTTCTGTCGTATTTTTAAAAACAATGAAGTAATAAATTAGGGTGGAACCGCGTTTCTGACGCCCCTAGTCGCAAGGCTTGGGTGTTGAAATTCGGTTCTTTTTGAATTTCGTCTAATGCCTAAGTAGAAAGGAGCATAATGCTTAAAGGATCTTGTTTATGCAAAGCAGTGACCTACACTTTAGATGAGGAATTGTCGGAATTAGTTTTTTGCCACTGCTCATTCTGTCGGAAAGCAACTGCGTCTGCCTATACAGTGAATGCCAAAGTTAGCAGTAAAAACCTAGTATTGCATGGAAAAGAACAGTTGGTTACCTATAGTTCATCTCCAGGAAAACAACGCTATTACTGTCAGAACTGTCATAGTCAAATTTTCACTGCTCAAGAAAATATACCAGAAGTCTGTGCTTTGAAACTAGGTACAATAGACGAATGCAATCAGAATTTACAAACGGTTCCCAAACGTCATATTTTTCAGGACCCAGCTTTTTCTTGGTTGCTTGATGAATAAATCTAAAAAGATAATATAAATTAAAGGAGTAAACAATGTCTAAGAAATTAACATTTCAAGAAATTATTTTGACTTTGCAACAATTTTGGAATGACCAAGGTTGTATGCTCATGCAGGCTTATGATAATGAAAAAGGTGCGGGGACGATGAGTCCTTACACTTTCCTTCGTGCTATTGGGCCTGAGCCATGGAATGCGGCTTATGTAGAGCCATCACGTCGTCCTGCTGACGGTCGTTACGGGGAAAACCCTAACCGTCTCTACCAACACCACCAATTCCAAGTGGTTATGAAGCCATCTCCATCAAATATACAGGAACTTTATCTTGAGTCTTTGGAAAAATTGGGAATCAATCCATTGGAACATGATATCCGCTTCGTTGAAGATAACTGGGAAAACCCTTCTACTGGTTCAGCTGGTCTCGGTTGGGAAGTGTGGCTTGATGGTATGGAAATCACTCAGTTCACTTATTTCCAACAAGTTGGTGGATTGGCAACAGGTCCTGTGACTGCGGAAGTTACCTATGGTTTGGAACGTTTAGCTTCTTACATTCAAGAAGTGGACTCTGTCTATGATATCGAGTGGGCTGATGGTGTAAAATACGGAGAAATCTTTATTCAACCTGAGTACGAGCATTCGAAATACTCATTTGAAATTTCTGACCAAGAGATGTTGCTGGAAAACTTTGATAAGTTTGAAAAGGAAGCTGGTCGTGCCTTGGAAGAGGGCTTGGTTCACCCTGCTTATGACTATGTTCTCAAATGTTCACACACCTTTAATCTGCTTGATGCGCGTGGTGCCGTATCCGTAACCGAGCGAGCAGGCTATATCGCTCGTATCCGTAACTTGGCCCGTGTCGTAGCTAAAACCTTTGTCGCAGAACGCAAACGCCTAGGCTACCCACTTTTAGATGAAGCAACACGAGCTAAACTCCTAGCAGAAGACGCAGAATAAAGAGAGTGACAAATTATGAAAATGGGCGAACAGAGTGAGCCCTGAGCCAGTTGCCGCAGTGATGAAGGTATCCTTAGTGAAGCTAAGGATACTAGGCAAAATTGGAGACTTTTGGCTCCAATTTTAGCAATGAAACGACGAAGTCGGTTGCTTGCGTGCCAATCACATAAGGCAAACTGGAAAATAAAAAGATACTTTTCGGAGAAAAAACATGACAAAAAACTTATTAGTAGAACTCGGTCTTGAAGAGTTACCAGCCTACGTAGTAACTCCAAGCGAAAAACAACTAGGTGAAAAAATGGCAGCCTTCCTCAAGGGAAACCGCCTGTCTTTTGAAGCCATTCAAACTTTCTCAACACCACGTCGTTTGGCTGTTCGTGTGACTGGACTTGCAGACAAACAGTCTGATTTGACAGAAGATTTCAAGGGTCCAGCAAAGAAAATTGCCTTGGATAGTGATGGAAACTTCACCAAAGCAGCTCAAGGATTTGTCCGTGGAAAAGGATTGACAGTTGAAGATATTGAATTCCGTGAAATCAAGGGTGAAGAATATGTCTATGTTATCAAGGAAGAAGTGGGGCAACCAGTTGAAGCCATTGTTCCAGGTGTAGTAGACGTCTTGAAGTCGCTGACATTCCCTGTCAGCATGCACTGGGCTAACAACACCTTTGAATATATCCGCCCTGTACACACTTTAACTGTTCTTTTAGATGAAGAAGAATTTGATTTGGATTTCCTTGATATCAAGGGCGGTCGTGTAAGCCGTGGCCATCGTTTCTTGGGACAAGAAACTAAGATTCAGTCAGCATTGAGCTATGAAGAAGACCTTCGTAAACAATTTGTAATTGCGGATCCTCGTGAACGTGAGCAAATGATTGTTGACCAAATAAAAGCAATCGAAGCTGAGCATGGTGTACGCATCGAAATTGATGCTGATTTGCTCAATGAAGTCTTGAACTTGGTTGAATACCCAACTGCCTTTATGGGAAGTTTTGATGCCAAATACCTTGAAGTGCCTGAAGAAGTCTTGGTGACTTCAATGAAAGAACACCAACGTTACTTTGTTGTTCGTGATCAAGACGGTAAACTCTTACCAAACTTCATTTCAGTTCGTAACGGAAACGCAGAGCATTTGGAAAATGTCATCAAGGGTAATGAAAAAGTCTTGGTTGCCCGCTTGGAAGACGGTGAATTCTTCTGGCGTGAAGACCAAAAATTGGTCATTTCTGACCTAGTCGAAAAATTGAACCATGTGACCTTCCACGAAAAGATTGGTTCTCTTCGTGAACACATGATTCGTACGGGGCAGATTGCCATTCTCTTGGCAGAAAAAGCTGGTTTGTCAGTGGATGAAACAGTTGACCTAGCGCGTGCAGCAGCTATTTACAAGTTTGACTTGTTGACAGGTATGGTTGGTGAGTTTGATGAACTTCAAGGAATTATGGGTGAGAAATATGCTCTTCTTGCTGGAGAAACTCCAGCAGTTGCGGCTGCTATTCGTGAACACTACATGCCTACATCAGCCGAAGGAGAACTTCCAGAGAGTAAGGTAGGAGCCATTCTAGCCATTGCAGACAAATTGGATACGATTTTGAGTTTCTTCTCAGTAGGCTTGATTCCTTCAGGTTCTAATGACCCTTATGCCCTTCGTCGTGCGACGCAAGGTGTAGTTCGTATCTTGGATGCTTTTGGTTGGCACATTGCTATGGATGAGTTGATTGATAGCCTTTATACATTGAAATTTGACAGCTTGACTTATGAAAATAAAGCAGAGGTCATGGACTTTATCAAGGCTCGTGTTGATAAGATGATGGGTTCTACTCCAAAAGATATCAAGGAAGCAGTTCTTGCAAGTTCAAACTTTGTTGTGGCAGATATGCTGGAAGTAGCAAGTGCTCTTGTCGAAGCAAGCAAGAAAGAAGACTTCAAACCATCTGTCGAATCTCTCTCTCGTGCTTTCAACTTGGCTGAAAAAGCCGAAGGAACTGATACTGTTGATCTTGCTCTCTTTGAGAATGAAGAAGAGAAAGCCTTGGCAGAAGCTGTAGAATCTCTTGTTTTGTCAGGGGCTGCAAGTCAGCAATTAGAACAACTCTTTGCGCTTAGCCCAGTTATTGATGCTTTCTTTGAAAATACCATGGTAATGGCTGAAGATCAGACTGTTCGACAAAATCGTTTGGCTATCTTGTCGCAACTAACCAAGAAAGCAGCTAAACTTGCTCGTTTCAACCAAATTAATACTAAATAAACTCAGTCAAACGGACTGTATCTTATCACAAAGGAGAAGAAATGGATCCGAAAAAAATCGCTCGTATCAACGAGCTTGCAAAAAAGAAAAAAACAGAAGGCTTAACTTCTGCTGAAAAAGTGGAACAAGCTAAACTTCGTGAGGAATACATCGACGGCTATCGTCGTTCAGTTCGTCACCACATCGAGGGAATCAAAATCGTGGATGAACAAGGAAATGACGTTACGCCAGAAAAACTACGCCAAGTACAACGTGAAAAAGGTTTGCACGGCCGTAGTCTTGATGATCCAAATTCATAATATTCAAGGGTTTTGTAGATGATTTACAAAACCTTTTTTTGCTAATAATAAAAAAGAAGGAGCCGTTTGGCTCCTTTTGTGTTTCTTAGTTGCTCGCACCAGAAGTAGCGTCTGCGCCACCACCGTGACCTCCAGCATCACCTGAATCAGAAGCACCAGAAGTAGCATCAGCGTCTCCATGACCTCCAGCAGCAGGAGCGAATGGCCCACTACCACCTACCAAACGTTGACCAGTTTCTTGTAGGTACCAGTCAAGCCATGGTTGGAAGTTAAAGACGATTTCATTGATACCAGCGTATGATCCGTCAGGGTAGTACATAGCTTGATAGTTGTGAGTGTTGATAACACCTGCAGGTGAACCTGGAACGATCGTACGGACGTATTCTTGGTTTCCGTTGCGAAGTGTTCCGATAACCCACTCTACATTCTTCATGCGTGCTGGCGGAAGAGAACCGTGCACAGTTGACATGCGGCTACCTGATTGAGGTGGTACACGTTTGGCAAACATGGTGTCTGGATCTTGGTGAGCGTTGTTGTAGTAGAGGAATTGGTTGTTGTCATCAGCGTATGTCAATTCAAATGGCATAGCTTTCAAGAACATATCGATTTGGTTAACTGTTAGAATACCGTGGTCTAATTTGACATAGGTATCACCAGAAACAGCTCCAGTGATTGCTGCAACTTTTTCTACCCATTCTGGATCGTCAGGGTCAACTTCTGTAATGGTTGTAGCAATTGGTCTTCCACAATCCAAGTCTTCTGGTTCGATTGGTTTTGGTTTTTTCAATTTCGAAACGACTCCTACGTATTTAACAAAGTTATCTAAGCAAGTTTCAAGGAATTTAACAGTTCCTTCGTTGGTGATGTTTCCATTGTTATCAAAAGCTTCTTTGGCTTTACCAAGAAGGAACTCATTTCCTGGAAGTGTGTAGGCATTGACACCTGGAGCGTCAAGGATTTTACGAAGGTGAACCTGGGCACGTGAAGTTCCTTGGTCATAGTATGATGCACCCACAATCATAACAGGCTTGTTTTCAAATGGATGAACTTCGTATGAAAGCCATTCAAGTACAGATTTGAGCGAAGCTGAGATAGTGTGGTTGTGCTCAGGAGTGGCGATAATGACACCATCAGCACGTGTAATCTTGTTATACAAGAAACGCAATTGGAAGCTTTCGTCCCATTTTTCGTCTTGGTTAAACATTGGAACTTCGTCGATTTCAAGAACTTCTAATTCAAATTTGAATTTGAAATTGCGACGGATAAATTCCAAGAGTTTGCGGTTATATGATTGATCGTAGTTTGATCCTACAAGTCCAACAAATTTCATTCTTTCGGTCTCCTATCTTACAAATTTTCCCAGTCAAATTCTTCTGCATCTTTGCGAAGCAATTCTTGCGCATTGCGCAATTTCTCAGTAATCTTCACAAAGATACGGAAGTCATCAAAGATGGCATCCAATTTCTTGATAACATCAAGGTCAACCAAGTCGCCACTTGGGTTAAATGATTGAAGAGAGTGTGAGAGCAAGAATTCATCTGGAAGAACATTTGCCTTGATTTCAGGAGCATTCAAGATTTGACGAAGTTGCAATTGGGCACGAGACGAACCAAGTGTGCCGTATGAAGCACCAGTGATCATGATTGGTTTGTTCAAAAGTGGGTAGATACCGTAAGATAGCCAAGCAAGAGCGCTCATCAAAACGGCAGGGATAGAGTGGTCGTACTCAGGAGTACCGATAATCACACCATCAGCCTCTTCCATTTTAGCTGCAATTTCAAGAATTTCAGCTGGAAGTTGCTTATCTGCTGGTTTGTTGAAAACAGGGATATCCTTGATTTCAACGAGTTCAATTTCAGCTTTATCCGCAAAGTGTTTTTGCATGTATTGGAGCAATTGGCGGTTTGTAGAACGTTTAGAGTTCGTTCCAACAATGGCAATAAGTTTTAGCATGAGATTTCCTTTCTCTTTTTACATAATACAATTTTGAAGGCCTGAAGAACAAGCAAGGCGTCCCTCTTTGTCAATGAGGATGGCTTCAATACCATCTATACTTTCGACTTGCCAGAGAATAGAAGCGCTTCGTTCCCCGAATAGGCGAGTTGTCCAAATCTCACCATCAACGGATTTATCAGAGATAATCGTTAGGCTAGCGAGATCGGTTTCGACAGGGAATCCTGTCTCACTATCAAAGATATGGTGATAGTCTTTTTCATCTACTGTCAGGTGGCGTTCATAGATACCAGAAGTGACGACGGATTTATTAGAAACAGGAATGGTTAGGAGATGATTTCCACGAGGATTTCGCGGATCTTGAATCCCAATCTGCCAGGCTTTCCCATCTTTGGCTTGATTGTTTCCGATGGTGAGGATATTTCCTCCGAGATTGATCAAGGCAGAGGTGACACCGTGTACTTTAAAATACTGAGCAACCTTATCTGCACTATAGCCCTTAGCTAAACAACCTAAATCAAGTTTCATTCCCTTTTTCTCTAAAAATACAGTAGAGCTAGCGGGATCCAACTTGATAAAATGCGGGTCAACTAGAGGCAAGACAGCTTCGATTTCTTTAGAGTCTGGAAGCCGTGCATCTGCAAATCCGATTCGCCAGGTTTGAATCAAGGGGCCAATGCTGATGTTTAGATGGCTAGATGGAGCTAGACTATGTTCTAACCCAAGAGCAATCAGTTCAAATAAGTCAGGATGGACCTTAACAGGTGTGATTCCAGCCAGGTAGTTGATTTCCATCAGTTCGGATTCCTGACTGTTGGCGTTAAAGCGGTATTCGAGTTCCTTGAGCAAATCAAAGGCTCCTTGAAGTAGGCAATCAGCCTGTTCATCTACTAATGAAATCGTGATAGTTGTTCCCATTAGCCGTTCAGAACGTGAATGAAGAGGCAAGCTACCAGCTCCTTTCTCTTTATAGGAAATCATTCAGTATAAGGTCGTTAAAGAAAAATTAAACCCCTTACATTTTCTTTCCATGTATCTAGCATATCATAAAGTCAGCGTTTTCACAAATGAATTTTGACAAAAAGTCAAGAAATATGCTCAAAACTAATATGAAAGCGATAGAAAAATTGGATTTATCAATGTTAAGTGTATTTTTTTCTGAAAAAAAGAGAATTCTGAGCAAATGTCTTGTAAACGCTAACAGTAAATGATATACTAGGAAGGTAAATCAAAAATTAAAGGTAGGAATTTTTCTATGAGTAAAATCGTTGTAGTTGGTGCTAACCACGCTGGTACAGCTTGTATTAATACGATGTTGGATAACTTTGGTCATGAGAATGAAATCGTAGTATTTGACCAAAACTCAAATATTTCATTCCTTGGTTGTGGAATGGCGCTTTGGATCGGGGAACAAATTGATGGCCCAGAAGGTCTCTTCTACTCTGATAAAGAAAAATTGGAAGCAAAAGGTGCTAAAGTTTACATGAACTCACCAGTTCTTTCAATTGACTACGATAACAAAGTTGTGACTGCAGAAGTTGAAGGAAAAGAGCACAAAGAGTCTTATGATAAATTGATCTTTGCAACTGGTTCAACTCCAATCTTGCCTCCAATCGAAGGTGTTGAAATCGTTAAGGGCAACCGCGAATTCAAAGCAACTCTTGAAAATGTACAATTTGTTAAATTGTACCAAAACGCTGAAGAAGTTATTGAAAAACTTGAAGACAAGAGCAAACACCTTGAGCGCATTGCCGTTGTTGGTGGTGGTTACATCGGTGTAGAACTTGCTGAAGCCTTTGAGCGTCTTGGAAAAGAAGTGGTGCTTGTCGATATCGTAGATACTGTCTTGAACGGCTACTATGACAAAGACTTCACTCAAATGATGGCGAAGAACTTGGAAGACCACAACATCCGCTTGGCTCTTGGTCAAACAGTTAAAGCCATCCAAGGTGATGGAAAAGTTGAACGCTTGGTAACAGACAAAGAAACATTTGATGTAGATATGGTGGTTCTTGCTGTTGGTTTCCGTCCAAACACAGCTCTTGCTGACGGTAAGATTGAACTCTTCCGCAACGGTGCCTTCCTTGTAGACAAGAAACAAGAAACTTCAATCCCAGGTGTATACGCTGTTGGTGACTGTGCAACTGTTTATGACAATGCACGTAAAGATACAAGCTACATCGCTCTTGCATCTAACGCTGTACGTACTGGTATCGTTGGTGCTTATAATGCTTGTGGTCATGAATTGGAAGGAATCGGAGTTCAAGGATCAAACGGTATCTCTATCTACGGTCTTCACATGGTTTCGACTGGTTTGACTCTTGAAAAAGCCAAAGCTGCAGGCTATAATGCAACTGAAACTGGATTTAACGATCTTCAAAAACCAGAATTTATCAAACATGACAACCACGAAGTTGCCATCAAGATTGTCTTTGACAAAGACAGCCGCGAAATCCTTGGTGCACAAATGGTGTCACATGATGCTGCTATTAGTATGGGAATCCACATGTTCTCACTTGCTATCCAAGAGCATGTAACCATTGACAAATTGGCTTTGACAGACCTATTCTTCTTGCCACATTTCAACAAACCATACAACTACATTACAATGGCTGCACTTACAGCTGAAAAATAAAAATTGACGAGCTATCTGGCCTTAAGTTAAGGTCAGATAGTTTTTTAGTTATACTCTTCGAAAATCTCTTCAAACCACGTCAGCTTCGCCTTACCGTACTCAAGTACAGCCTGCGGCTAGCTTCCTAGTTTGCTCTTTGATTTTCATTGAGTGTCAATCTGTACCCATACAATTATCCTTTTTTTATCTTGTACTTCATTCTAATCTGGCTTAAAATGAAATGGTAGCTACCAATACAAATGATGAGGATTAAGAAATGACTGAAAATCGTTATGAACTAAATAAAAACTTGGCTCAGATGCTCAAAGGTGGGGTTATCATGGACGTTCAGAACCCTGAACAGGCTCGTATCGCAGAGGCTGCTGGTGCGGCAGCTGTTATGGCCTTGGAGCGGATTCCAGCTGATATTCGTGCAGCCGGTGGGGTTTCCCGCATGAGCGATCCAAAGATGATTAAGGAAATCCAAGAAGCGGTCAGCATTCCAGTGATGGCCAAGGTCAGAATCGGGCATTTTGTTGAAGCTCAGATTTTAGAGGCTATTGAGATTGACTATATCGATGAGAGTGAAGTGCTGTCTCCAGCTGATGACCGTTTCCATGTGGACAAGAAAGAATTCCAAGTTCCTTTTGTCTGTGGAGCTAAGGATTTGGGTGAAGCCTTGCGTCGTATCGCTGAAGGAGCTTCTATGATTCGCACAAAAGGAGAACCGGGTACAGGAGATATCGTCCAAGCCGTTCGCCATATGCGTATGATGAATCAAGAAATCCGCCGTATTCAAAATCTCCGTGAGGATGAACTTTATGTGGCTGCCAAGGACTTGCAAGTCTCTGTTGAATTGGTCCAATACGTTCATGAACATGGAAAATTGCCAGTTGTAAACTTCGCAGCTGGAGGTGTTGCAACACCAGCAGATGCTGCGCTGATGATGCAATTGGGGGCAGAGGGTGTCTTTGTTGGTTCAGGTATTTTCAAATCAGGCGACCCTGTTAAACGAGCAAGTGCTATTGTTAAGGCCGTAACCAACTACCAAAATCCCCAAATTCTGGCTCAAATCTCTGAAGATCTAGGGGAAGCCATGGTTGGTATCAATGAGAATGAAATCCAAATTCTTATGGCAGAGCGAGGAAAATAGATGAAAATCGGAATACTAGCCTTGCAAGGCGCCTTTGCAGAACATGAAAAAGTGCTAGATAAACTAGGAGTCGCTAGTGTCCAAATCAGAAATTTGCATGATTTTCAACAACATCAGAGTGACTTGGTGGGTTTGATATTACCTGGCGGTGAGTCTACAACCATGGGCAAGCTCTTGCGCGACCAGAACATGCTGCTTCCCATCCGAGAAGCCATTCTATCTGGATTACCCGTTTTTGGGACCTGTGCGGGTTTGATTTTGCTGGCTAAGGAAATCACTTCTCAGGAAGAAAGTCATCTTGGAACCATGGATATAGTGGTTGAGCGCAATGCTTATGGGCGCCAACTAGGAAGTTTCTATACAGAGGCAGAATGTAAGGGAGTTGGTCAGATTCCCATGACTTTTATCCGTGGACCGATTATCAGCAGTGTTGGAGAGGGTGTGGAAGTTTTAGCAACAGTTGATGATCAAATCGTTGCAGCCCAAGAAAAAAATATGCTGGTAACTTCTTTTCATCCAGAATTGACAGATGATGTTGGCTTGCACCAGTACTTTATCAATATGTGTAAAGAAAAAAGTTGAGAAAAGATTCTCAACTTTTTTACATGTAATAAACAATCGCGATATATTGAAGTGCAGATGCAGCTAGGATAAAGAGATGCCAAATCATGTGGAAATAAGGTTTTTTCTTAGCGTAAAATCCAGCTCCAACTGTATAACAGAGTCCGCCAGTTACCATGAGACTCCAGAAAATTGGTGTTGTTTGACTGATAATGGCAGGAATGATAGCCAGAACCAACCAGCCCATGATCAGGTAAAGGGCAAGGCTGAATTTCTCATTGACCTTTTTAGCAAAGATTTTATAAAGGATGCCAAAGATGGTCGTTCCCCACTGAATGGCGATAATGAGATAGCCAAACCAGTTATTCATCAAAGTCAATACGACCGGCGTATAAGAGCCTGCGATAGCCACGTAAATCATAGAATGGTCGATGATTCGCAAGACGTATTTGTGGGTCGAACCATAGGCCATAGAGTGGTAAATGGTTGACGAGAGGAACATGAGAAAGAGACTGATAACAAAGATTGAAACACCAAAAGATGATAAAAATCCGTGTGCTTCATAACTATAGGTGGATGAAATGGGGAGCAAGATGAGCATGATAACGGCACCCACAGCATGGGTCACACTATTAGCAATTTCCTCTCCAAAACTGAGCTTTTTACTGAGTTTTAGACTGGTATTCATTGGATTTCCTCCTCTTCTTTGATAAGGATTAAGTCTAGAGTTTGATGATAGAGTTTAACCGTTTGACAGCTAGTTTGGATAATAGGATTTTCTGGATCAATCCCATGGTTCATGTAGTCCACAAAAGCATCGTAGAGCTGGTCTGAGCTCGCTTGAGTTTGTAGAGTATTGAGGGTCTGAGCGATTTCTTGGATTGAAAAGACAGACTTGAGAGTAGTGATGGCAATCAAACGGGCAATCTGTTTGCGTTGGTATTTTTTCTTATCCGGCTTTGTCAGGTAACCATGTTTGACATAGTTATTGACCATGGATGCGGTCAGGCCCTTTTCTTTATCTGGAGAAATAGGGGCACAGACTTGATTGACATAAAGCAAAACCTGATCCAGATAGAGGTCAATGTTCGGAATGTCTTCCCATTTTGGGTAGGAAAAGTTAGAATTCATTTCCAACTCCTTTTTATCTAGTTTTAATAACTAGATTATAAAATAATAAAAAACAAAAGTCAAGTTTCAACTGCTTGTAGAAAGCTTTAAATTATGCTATGATGAGAGAAAATAGTTAGAAATGAGGGGAAAAGATGGAGATTCGTTTAGCTTTTCCAAACGAAGTAGATGCCATTATGCAGGTGATGGAGGATGCTAAAAAGTGCTTAGCCAAGTCTGGTAGCGACCAGTGGCAAAATGGCTATCCAAATGCCGACATCATTATCGATGATATCATCTCAGGTCAAGCTTATGTGGCCTTGGAAGAAGGAGAACTGCTAGCCTATGCTGCTGTGACCAAGAGCCCAGAGGAAGCCTATGAAGCCATTTATGAAGGGAGTTGGCAGGGGGGAGAATCAGAATATCTGGTCTTTCACCGTATCGCTGTGGCAGCAGATGTCCAAGGACAAGGTGTTGCTCAGACTTTCCTAGAAGGCTTGATTGAAGGTTTTGATTATCTAGATTTTCGTTCAGATACGCATGCACAAAACAAGGCCATGCAGCATATCTTTGAAAAGCTAGGCTTCCAACAGGTTGGTAAGGTTCCAGTTGATGGGGAACGTTTGGCCTATCAGAAATTAAAAAAATGAAGCAAAATAAGTACGCAAAAATGCTCTACCCGTCGCCAATTGGGACCTTATCCTTAGTTGCTGACGAGCAATATCTCTATGGAATTTGGGTGCAGGACCAAACTCATTTTGAGAGGGGATTAGGGGATGAAACGATAGAAGAAGTTGCTAGCCATCCTGTATTAGAGCAAGTTATTTCCTATTTAGATACCTATTTCGAAGGCAGTGTTCAGGATCTATCTGACTTACCTTTGGCTCCTATTGGAACAGATTTTGAAAAGCGAGTTTGGATCTACTTACAGGCCATTCCTTATGGTCAAACAGTGACTTACGGACAAATAGCGCAGGACCTGCAAGTAGCTTCTGCCCAAGCGATTGGTGGAGCAGTGGGGCGCAATCCTTGGTCCATCCTCGTACCCTGTCATCGTGTGCTGGGATCAGGCAATCGCTTGACAGGCTATGCATCTGGAGTCGAAAAGAAAGCCTGGCTCTTGCAACATGAAGGTGCAGCATTTCAAGAAAATAAAAAATAGAAAGAAAAGAAGATGTTAGAATTTATCGAATACCCAAAATGTTCAACTTGTAAGAAAGCAAAAAATGAATTGGATCAACTTGGACTGGAATACCAAGATGTCCACATCGTAGAAGAAACACCAAGTGAAGAAGTGATTTTGAACTGGTTGGAAACTTCCGGTTTTGAAGTGAAACAATTTTTCAATACTAGCGGGATTAAATACCGCGAACTGGGCTTAAAAGATAAGGTGGGAAGTTTGTCAAAACAAGAAGCAGCCAAGCTTCTAGCGAGTGATGGCATGTTATTGAAACGTCCAATTTTGGTGGAGAATGGTGCTATTAAACAAATCGGCTATAGAAGACCCTATGAGGACTTAGGTTTGAGATAGTTTTTATTTATCTCCTTGATAGGTAAAATATATAGCTTCCCTGTTTTAAAGTGTGATAAACTAGAAGATAGACGAAGTTTGAGCAGCCCGTAGCAAATAATTTGCTTGCGAGCAGAAGTATGATAGAATGAATCATTATCAGGAGAGGATGTTTTTATGACTGTTACAACATTTTTAGCATCAGATTGGTACCAAAGTTTGATGCAACTCATTCCGGATGGTAAGCTCTTTAGTTTGCGTTCGGTCTTTGATGGAATTCCAAGGATTGTCCAACAACTGCCTACAACCTTGATGTTGACGCTTGGAGGTGCACTCTTTGGTTTGCTACTTGCCCTAATTTTTGCCATTGTTAAGATCAATCGTGTTAAGATTTTATATCCCTTGCAGGCCTTTTTCGTCAGCTTCTTAAAAGGTACCCCAATCCTAGTTCAACTTATGTTGACCTACTACGGAATTCCTTTAGCACTGAAAGCTATCAACCAACAATGGGGAACTGGTCTCAATATCAATGCGATTCCAGCAGCGCTTTTTGCGATTGTGGCCTTTGCTTTTAATGAGGCGGCTTATGCAAGTGAAACGATTCGTGCGGCCATCCTTTCTGTTAATCCCGGTGAAATTGAGGCGGCACGCAGTTTGGGTATGACGCGAGCGCAAGTTTATCGTCGCGTGATTATTCCAAATGCGGCGGTAGTTGCGACACCGACTTTGATTAATTCCCTTATCGGTTTGACCAAGGGAACTTCTCTAGCCTTTAGCGCAGGTGTTGTGGAGGTCTTTGCCCAAGCTCAGATTTTAGGTGGAGCAGATTACCGCTATTTTGAACGCTTCATCTCCGTTGCTCTCGTTTACTGGGTGGTCAATATCGGAATTGAAAGCCTCGGCCGTTTCATCGAGAGAAAAATGGCTATCTCAGCACCGGATACAGTGTCTACAGATGTGAAAGGAGACCTTCGTTAATGATTAAGATTTCGAATTTAAGCAAATCCTTTTCAGGACAGACAGTCTTGAATCATCTGAACTTGGATATCCAAAAAGGTGAGGTAGTGGCTTTGATAGGTTCATCTGGAGCTGGGAAATCAACCTTTCTTCGTAGTTTGAACTACCTTGAAACTCCAGATAGTGGAACGATTCAGATTGACAATTTTAAAGTTGATTTTTCTCAGATTAGCCAAGAAGAGATCCTAACCCTTCGTCGCAAGTTGTCCATGGTTTTCCAACAGTTTAATTTGTTTGAACGCCGAACTGCTCTTGACAATGTCAAGGAAGGTTTGATTGTCGTTAAAAAATTATCGGACGAGGAAGCAACAAAAATCGCCAAGGAAGAGTTGGCTAAGGTTGGACTTTCTGACCGTGAAAACCATTACCCTCGCCACTTATCAGGTGGACAGAAGCAACGGGTTGCCCTCGCGCGTGCGCTTGCTATGAAACCAGATGTCTTGCTCTTGGACGAACCCACTTCAGCCCTCGACCCAGAGTTGGTCGGTGAAGTAGAAAAGTCTATTGCAGATGCTGCCAAGTCAGGTCAGACCATGATTTTGGTCAGTCACGATATGTCTTTTGTAGCCCAAGTGGCAGACAAGGTTTTATTCCTAGATAAAGGGAAAATTATCGAGTCTGGCACACCGGATGAAATCATCAATCATCCGAAAGAAGAACGAACAAAAGAATTCTTTGCTAGTTACAAACGGACTTATATTTGATATAATAGAAAAAGGAAAACTCAGTTAGTTGGACTAGCTGAGTTTACTCTTTAAAAAAGATAGAAACGAGAGAGATCATGCTACTGCATTTATTTTCTTTATATTTCGAGAGTTTGATCTTAACGACCATCCTTGTCGTGATTTTTCTGGGGATTTGGATCGGATTGAGAGCCATGTCTGGTGTGGACAAGACAGCCAAAGCTCGCCAAGCTCATCTCTATGATATGATTATGATTGGAGTTTTGGTCGTTCCGGTGTTATCCTTTGCCGTCATGAGTTTGCTCTTGGTTTTCAAGGCATAATCCTTGCGTGGCTAGCAAGAATGAGTTAGAATAAAGATAGTTACAACAAGAAAGAAGGAATCGAAATGTACGATACGATTATTGTCGGTGCTGGACCTGCGGGAATGACCGCTGCCTTATATGCCGCTCGCAGCAATCTGAAAGTGGCTTTGATTGAAGGTGGTCTGCCAGGCGGGCAAATGAACAACACATCTGATATTGAAAACTATCCAGGTTATGCCAACATCAGTGGACCTGAATTGGCTGAAAAGATGTTTGAACCACTTGAAAACCTTGGAGTGGAGCATCTTTATGGCTATGTTGAAAATATTGAAGACAAGGGTGACTATAAGAAGGTAATCACTGATGATCAAGTTTACGAAACCCGTACTGTCATCGTGGCAACTGGGTCAAAACACCGTCTCTTAGGGGTTCCCGGAGAAGAAGAACTGAACAGTCGCGGTGTTTCTTATTGTGCAGTCTGTGATGGAGCTTTCTTCCGTGACCAAGACTTGCTCGTAGTCGGTGGTGGAGATTCAGCGGTAGAAGAAGCCCTCTTCTTGACACGCTTTGCCAAGACTGTTACCATTGTTCACCGTCGCGATGAACTTCGTGCCCAAAAGGTTTTGCAAGACCGTGCCTTTGCAAATGAAAAAGTCAACTTTATCTGGGACTCTGTAGTTAAGGAAATTAAAGGTGAAAATCGAGTAGAATCTGTCGTATTTGAAAATGTGAAAACAGGTCAAGTAACAGAGCAAGCCTTCGGAGGTGTCTTTATTTATGTCGGTTTGGACCCTGTTAGTGATTTTGCTAAAGATTTGAATATTCAAGATCAGGCAGGCTGGATTGTGACAGATAATCACATGAAGACGGCTGTTGACGGTATCTTTGCGGTTGGGGATGTTCGCCATAAAGACCTTCGCCAAGTGACAACAGCAGTTGGAGATGGTGCTATCGCTGGTCAAGAAGCATACAAATTTATTACAGAACATAGTTAATACACTTCGAAAATCTCTTCAAACCACGTCAGCTTCACCTTGCCGTAGGTATGGGTACTGACTTCGTCAGTTCTATCCACAACCTCAAAGCAGTGCTTTGAGCTGTCTACAGCTATCTTCCTAGTTTGCTCTTTGATTTTCATTGAGTATAATCATAAAAAAGTTTCCAATCAGATGACTGGAAACTTTTTTATAGTCTGTTTCGGAAAACTTCGTACATGAGAATGGCTGCAGCGACACTGGCATTAAGGCTTTGAACATGCCCATTCATCGGAATGGTAATCATTTCATCAACCTGTTTTTTGATGTTGCTGGAGATGCCTTTTCCTTCATTTCCGATGATGAGGGCAATTTTCCCTTTTGTATTCCACTTGTGGCAAGGAGTACCGTTCATATCCGTTCCAAAGGTCCAGAATCCCTCATCCTTGAGTTTGTCTAGGGTTTGACTGAGGTTGGTCACTCGCGCAATCGGTACGTGTTCAATAGCACCTGTGGCTGTTTTGGCAACGACAGGAGTTACACCGACAGCACGGTGCTTGGGAATGATGACGCCTGAAACATTGGTCGCATCAGCAGTCCTTAAGATAGAACCTAGATTATGGGGGTCAGTTAGACCATCCAGAATCAACAGAAGTGGATTTTCCTCTTGACGTGTTTTTGCAAGGATGTGTTCCAACTCGCTATAGGCAAATTCGGACACTCGTAGAACAAAACCTTGGTGAACAGCGCCTTCGGTCATTTCAGAGAGGGATTTTTTTGAAGTCCAAGAAATGGAGACCTTCTTTTCTGTAGCCAGTTCCTTGACTTTCTCAACATTCTTACCTCGAAGATCTTCTTGGAGGTAGAGTTTGTTTCCAGTATTTGCCAGGAGGGCTTCGGTAACGGCGTGGACGCCATAGACAATATCATTTGTTTTCATGCCTCTATTATAACACAAAACCCCGTCTTGCAACGGGATTTTCTTTATTCGAGGATGAGGAGTCCATCTTTGACAGCAAATGGGTCTTTTTCATTGATACGATCGTAAAACATGATTCCGTTTAGATGATCAATTTCGTGTTGGACAACGATAGAGTTGTAGCCTTTGAGCTTGATACGGTGTTTTTCGCCGTCCTTGTCAAAATAATCAACAGTGACACGAGCATGACGAACAACATAGCCTGGCACGTTACGGTCAACAGATAGGCAACCTTCTCCTTCGCCAAGAGCAGCATCTTGAACAGAGTGAGAGACGATTTTTGGATTGTACATAACAGCTTGCAGGTCGTAGGCTTCCTGTGGAGTTTCACCTTCTTCCACAATATTGGGCACTAAAACAGCAATAACGCGTTTTGAGATATCGAGTTGGGGAGCAGCAAGTCCAACACCACCGCGGAGCCCCATCTTTTCAGCCATAACAGGATCTTGGGAATGTTTGAGGAATTGCATCATCTTTTCACCAAGGATGATTTCCTGGTCAGACAGTGGAAAAGTAACCTCCTCAGCAACTGCGCGAAGAGTAGGATTCCCCTCGCGGATAATATCGTTCATATCAATTAAGTGAGCAGCTTTTGTAATACGTTCTATTGCAGACATTTTCTCTCCTTTCATTACCTCTATATGATAACACAAAATAGGCGAGAAAGAAAGTCGCAGAAGTTCCTAAAAAATAATATAATAAACGGTATTCCTCTTTTGTCTGTGGTATAATAAAAGAAAAGACTTGCACCAAAAAGCAAGGGGGAATAAAGATGGAAAAGCGACAAGATAGACGGTCTCAGGGCTCTCTTTATGGGGTGTGGAGAACTAGTGTGGATTTCTTTCGGAATTATAAATCCTGGACCAATGCCCAGTTTATTATTGTGTTATTGCTTGCAGTTGCCTTATCCATGGGGGGGAACTTATTAGTTCGAGCAGTACAAGGTAGTAAGGAAACAATCCCTGGTAGCCAAACTCTTGATTCAGCTAGTACATCTGGTCAATCCAAGGAAGATCAGTCTGGTGAAACAACGGCACGTATCATGGCAAATGGTGACCTTCTTTATCATATCCCTATCTACCGAACAGCTCTTAAAGAAGATGGGACCTATGATTTCCATGAAAATTTTGAGTATGTAAAACCCTGGCTCAAACAAGCGGATTTGGTGATTGGTGACTTTGAAGGAACGGTGAATAAGGACCACTATTTGGCAGGTTATCCTCTCTTTAATGCACCAGGGGAAGTCATGGATGCGATCAAGGATGCAGGCTACCAAGTTCTAGACTTGGCTCATAATCATATTTTGGATTCTCAAATTGAGGGAGTGGTTTCAACGGCTCAAGCTATTGAAAAGGCTGGAATGACACCCATCGGAGTCTACACACATGAATCCCGTGACCAAGCCCCTATGGTCATCAAGGAAGTCAATGGTATCAAGGTAGCTCTCTTGGCCTATTCTTATGGTTTTAATGGCATTGAGCAGTATATCTCTCAAGAGGACTATAATCGCTATCTTTCTGATTTGAATGAAGATAAGATGAAGGCAGAAATCGAGCGCGCGGAGAAGGAGGCGGATATTACTGTCATCATGCCTCAGATGGGAATTGAGTACCAGCTAGAACCAACGGAAGAACAGAAAACACTGTACCATAAGATGATTGACTGGGGAGCCGATATTATCTTTGGAGGGCATCCTCACGTCGTTGAACCTGCTGAAACAGTTGAAAAAGATGGTGACAAAAAACTGATCATCTACTCCATGGGGAATTTCCTCTCAAATCAACGCATTGAAACCATGCAAGATGAGGAAAATGCCAAGTGGACGGAGCGCGGTGTTCTCATGGATGTGACCATTAAGAAAAAAGATGGCAAGACTAGGATTGAAACGGCCAAAGCGCATCCTACTTGGGTCAATCGAACACCCAAAGGAACTTACTCTCCAGAAGGCTATCCGCTCTTCCTCTATCAGACCTATATCCTAGAGGACTTCATCGAGGGAGGCAGTCATCGTGACAAGTTGGACGAAGCGACCAAGGAACGAATTGACACGGCCTATAAAGAAATGAATCAACATGTAGGGTTGAAGTGGTAGGTGTTCCACCCTAAAGGAGATAGGATGACGATTAAGTTAATTGCAACAGACATGGATGGAACTTTGCTGGATCCAAGAGGGCAACTGGATTTGCCACGTTTAGAAAAGATTTTAGACCAATTAGATGAACGAGGTATCCGTTTTGTCATTGCGACGGGAAATGAGGTCCATCGAATGAGGCAATTACTGGAGCACTTGGCGAGTAGAGTAGTTCTGGTTGTTGCTAACGGCGCTCGTATATTTGAGTATGATACGCTACTTCAGGCCCAGACTTGGGATGATGCTATGGTTGACAAGGCTCTCCTTCATTTTAAAGGGAGGGAGTGTCGAGATCAGTTCGTCGTTACCAGTATGAATGGGAGTTTTGTCAAGGAAGGAACGGTTTTTACAGACCTGGAAAAATTTATGACTCCAGAGATGATTGAAAAACTTTACCAAAGGACAAATTTTGTGGATGAGCTAAACTCAGACCTCTTTGGTGGAGTGTTAAAGATGAGCATGGTTGTTGGAGAGGAACGCTCTAGTTCTGTTTTGCGGGAAATCAATGACCTCTTTGATGGTCGTGTAAGGGCTGTTTCTAGCGGTTATGGCTGTATCGATATCCTGCAGGCTGGGGTTCACAAGGCTTGGGGATTGGAAGAATTACTCAAGCGCTGGAATTTGAAATCGGAACAAATCATGGCTTTTGGTGATAGCGAAAACGATATCGAAATGTTAGAGCTGGCTGGAATTGCCTATGCGATGGAAAATGCAGCTGATGAGGTTAAGGCAGTTGCGACTGCCCTAGCACCAGCTAACAACCAGGCAGGCGTTTATCAAGTTCTAGAGAATTGGTTAGAGAAAGAGGGATAAGGTGGCAGTACAGTTATTAGAGAATTGGCTCTTAAAGGAGCAGGAAAAAATTCAAACCAAGTATCGTGAATTGAATCAAGTATCTGTTCTAGAGCCAGATATCATCTTTATTGGTGATTCGATAGTGGAATATTACCCTCTTCAAGAGTTGTTGGGAGCTGCCAAGACGATTGTTAATCGTGGCATCCGAGGTTACCAGACGGGGCTTCTACTAGACAATCTTGATGCCCATCTTTATGGTGATGCTGTCGATCAAATTGTTCTCTTAATTGGGACAAATGATATCGGAAAAGATGTCCCTATGAATGAAACCTTGGATAATCTTGAGCGAGTTATCCAATCGATTACCCGAGATTATCCGCTGTCACAAATAAAGCTCCTTTCCATTTTGCCAGTCAATGAAGGAGAAGAATACAAGCAGACAGTATATATTCGTACCAATGAAAAGATTAAGGAATGGAATCAAGCCTATGAGGCTCTAGCATCCGCCTATGTGCAGGTAGATTTTGTGTCGATTTATGATAGTTTGACAGATACAGAAGGACAACTTCAATCAGCCTATACAACGGATGGTCTCCATCTAAGTGTAGCCGGTTATCAAGCCTTATCAGAAGCCTTAAAAGGGGTTCTTTTCTAAAGAAACGGCTTGATTTTGCATTTTTTTTGAAGATAGGTTATAATAGTTCTAACATCCTGGGGTCGTTACGGATTCGACAGGCATTATGAGGCATATTTTGCAACCCGTGTGGCGACGTAAACGCTCAGTTAAATATAACTGCAAAAAATAACACTTCTTACGCTCTAGCTGCCTAAAAACCAGCAGGCGTGACCTGATTTGGATTGCTCGTGTTCAATGACAGGTCTTATGATTAGCGAGATACGATCAAGCCTTGTCTAGTGGTTTGATAAGAGAATAATAGACTCGCAGTTCCTAGGCTTGAGTTATGTGTCGAGGGACTGTTAAAATAATACATAACCTATGGTTGTAGACAAATATGTTGGCAGGTGTTTGGACGTGGGTTCGACTCCCACCGGCTCCATTATGAACAGGTATACAGTAGATTTTTTCCAAATTGTATCCTTCGTTGTATCCTATTTATTCTAGTATGTTAGTGGAGAATTACTCAAGAGGCTGAAGAGGACGGTTTGCTAAATCGTTAGGTCGGGTAACTGGCGCGGGGGTTCGAATCCCCCATTCTCCGTTAGATAAACCCAGTGTTTTTCTAAATAACTATCCTTGGAGGTAGTCTCCAAGAGTAAATTTTCATAATGAGGTGAAACATGAAAAAGATCAAGTTACTAAGTATCTTAGCACTTTCAACAGTTGTCTTGGGTGCATGTTCGGTATTTTCTAATCAGTCATCTGAAGCTTCTTCTGATAACAAGGAGAATACGGAACAAGTTGAGAAGAAAGATGAAGCAGCAGAAGTTAAAGAAAAAGTTACTAAAGATGCTGAAATTCTCTTAGACTCAGTTCTCACTAGCGACTCTAGTCGATTTAAGAAGATTTATGGCGAAACCTATGAAAAATGGACTGAGGCCATTTTTGCAGTGCAAACAAGTGAAAAAATCAAAGAAGAAGGGCTTTCACCTGCATCTACCTACTCAGTACAATGGCACAAAGATTTCCCTGTAGAAACTCCAGAAGAAACCATTTCAGGTTTCTTGAAGATGAAACGCAAGTTATTCCAAGATATCGGTTCTTACACTGTTAAAGATGTGAAGGTTGACGAATCAGGCAATACTGCGACTGTTACTTTTAACTCTAAGAAGTTGCATTCTAAAGGGTTGACTTCATCAATTCGAGAAGTTCTAACAATTCTTATTGGTGGTATCGATAACCTAGGTAAGTACAACCAAGCTGGATCAAACGTTGATATCAAGCGTTACCAAACATTGGTAACATATTGGATTTACGAACACCTCTTCAGAAAAGATTTTGCTACCTACAGTGATGTAGATGCTGAAGCTGCTCTTACACCTCTTACTACTGGAGATTTTGATACAGAAATCAAATTAACCAAGGATAAGGATGGAAACTGGCTGATTTCTCAAGAAGACTATCGTACTTTGTCAACTGAGTTAATGGATACTACAGAGGGATATGATAAGGTTGATCGTAAGAACTCTACAAAGTCTAAGAACAAATCTACAGACAAGTCTTCTGATAAATCTACAGACAAATCCACTGATAAATCAACAGACAAATCTTCAGATAAAAAAGATAAAAGTAATATCTAATCACAAGATTTAGAAGAAAAACAAGTAGTCTTAATAAACTACTTGTTTTTTTATGAATTAGGATACAAAAATGTGGTGTGATAGTTAGAGTAACTCAGCTTTTTATTTCTATATATTGCTCTTAGAACCATAAAAAAACTGCATTAAGGTGCAGTTTTTCTTTATTCTACGGAAGACATGGGATTCGAACCCACGCACGCTGTTACACGCCTACCGCGTTTCCAACACGGCCTCTTAAGCCTCTTGAGTAATCTTCCAATACTTACTAAAATAGTCTACCATAAAGCCTCTTATCTTGCAATAAAAATTCTGGAATTAAGAAAAATGATAGAATTTGAAAGAAATTGATAAAAAAATGCTTGACTTTGGTAGAGAATGTGCTAGAATGAATAGTGTAAACGATAACAGGAGGTGATTTGGTGTTAAAAACTGAGCGGAAGCAACTGATTTTAGAGGAGTTAAATCAACATCATGTAGTTTCCCTAGAAAAATTGGTTAGTCTATTAGAAACATCAGAATCAACAGTACGAAGAGATTTGGATGAGTTGGAGGCGGAAAACAAACTTCGCCGTGTGCATGGTGGAGCAGAATTGCCCCACTCCTTGCAGGAAGAAGAAACCATCCAAGAAAAATCTGTCAAAAACCTTCAAGAGAAGAAGCTACTGGCTCAAAAAGCAGCCTCTCTTATCAAGGAACAAGATGTAATCTTTATTGATGCTGGAACGACAACTGCTTTTTTAATCAAGGAATTGGTTAATAAGAATATCACAGTTGTGACCAACTCCATTCATCATGCGGTTCAGTTGGTTGAAAAACAGATTCCAACTGTCATGGTTGGAGGAAGTGTCAAGATGGCAACAGATGCATGTATCGGCGGTGTTGCTCTTAACCAAATCAATCAATTGCACTTTGACCGTGCCTTTATTGGGATGAATGGTGTCGACGATGGTTATTATACGACTCCAGATATGGAGGAGGGAGCTGTGAAGCGTGCTATTTTAGAGAATGCCAAACAAACCTATGTCTTGGTGGATTCGTCAAAGATTGGTCAAACTTGCTTTGCCAAGGTAGCACCACTTAAACGCGCTATTGTCATCACAAGTCAAGGGCATGAGCTCTTGCAGGCTATTAAGAAGAAAACGGAGGTAATAGAAGTATGATTTATACAGTCACACTCAATCCATCCATTGACTATATCGTGCGCTTGGACCAAGTTCAAGTCGGCAGTGTCAATCGTATGGACAGTGATGATAAGTTTGCTGGTGGGAAAGGAATCAATGTCAGTCGAGTTTTGAAACGCTTGGGTATTCCAAATACAGCGACTGGATTTATCGGAGGTTTTACTGGTAAATTTATCACAGATACTTTGGCAGAAGAGGAAATCGAAACGCGTTTTGTTCAAGTAGCAGAAGATACTCGTATCAATGTCAAGATTAAAGCAGACCAAGAAACAGAAATCAATGGAACGGGTCCAAATGTGGAACCAGCTCAGCTAGAAGACTTGAAAGCTATTCTTTCAAGTCTGACAGAAGATGATACGGTTGTGTTTGCGGGTTCGAGTGCTAAGAACCTGGGCAATGTTATCTATAAGGATTTGATTGCCTTGACACGCCAGACTGGTGCGCAAGTGGTTTGTGACTTTGAAGGACAGACCTTGATTGATAGTTTGGACTACCAGCCACTTTTGGTTAAACCAAACAATCACGAGCTTGGAGCTATCTTTGGAGTGAAACTCGAAAGTTTAGAAGAAATCGAGAACTATGCTCGTCAGTTACTGGTCAAAGGAGCTCAAAACGTTATTATCTCCATGGCTGGCGACGGTGCTCTTCTTGTCACATCTGAGGGAGCATACTTCGCAAAACCTATCAAGGGAACAGTCAAGAATTCAGTGGGAGCTGGTGACTCTATGGTTGCTGGGTTTACAGGTGAATTTGTCAAATCTAAAGATGCAGTAGAAGCCTTCAAATGGGGAGTAGCTTGTGGAACAGCAACGACCTTCTCGGATGACTTGGCAACAGAGGAATTTATTAAAGAAACATATGAAAAAGTTGAGGTAGAAAAACGATGAAAATTCAAGACCTATTGAGAAAAGATGTCATGTTGCTGGATTTGCAGGCAACTGAAAAAACAGCAGTCATCGAAGAGATGATTAAAAGTTTGGTAGATCACGGTTACGTGACGGATTTTGAAACCTTTAAAGAAGGAATCTTAGCGCGTGAAGCTCTAACTTCCACTGGCTTGGGTGACGGAATTGCTATGCCTCACAGCAAAAACTCTGCTGTCAAAGAAGCAACGGTTCTCTTTGCTAAGTCAAATAAGGGTGTTGACTATGAAAGTTTGGATGGGCAACCAACAGACCTCTTCTTCATGATTGCAGCTCCAGAAGGTGCCAATGATACTCACCTGGCAGCCTTGGCAGAATTGTCTCAATACTTGATGAAAGACGGTTTCGCTGACAAACTTCGTCAAGTAACATCTGCAGATCAAGTTATCGAACTTTTTGACCAAGCTTCAGAAAAAGCTGAGGAACCTGTTCAAGTACCTGCCAATGAATCTGGCGACTTTATCGTAGCTGTTACAGCTTGTACGACAGGTATCGCCCACACTTACATGGCTCAAGAAGCCCTTCAAAAAGTGGCTGCTGAAATGGGTGTTGGGATCAAGGTTGAAACAAACGGAGCTAGCGGTGTTGGTAACCAACTAACTGCAGAAGACATCCGCAAGGCTAAAGCTGTTATCATCGCTGCTGACAAGGCTGTTGAGATGGACCGTTTCGATGGCAAACCATTGGTTAACCGTCCAGTTGCAGACGGTATCCGTAAGACTGAAGAATTGATTAACTTGGCTCTTTCAGGAGATGCTGAAGTCTATCGTGCTGCTAATGGAGCAAAAGCTGCAACAGCATCTAATGAAAAACAAAGTATCGGTGGAGCTTTCTACAAACACTTGATGAGTGGTGTATCTCAAATGTTGCCATTCGTTATCGGTGGTGGTATCATGATTGCCCTTGCTTTCTTGATCGACGGAGCTTTTGGTGTGCCACAAGATAGTCTTGGAAATCTCGGATCCTACCATGAACTAGCTTCTATGTTCATGAAAATTGGTGGAGCAGCCTTTGGCTTGATGCTTCCAGTCTTTGCTGGTTATGTAGCCTACTCTATTGCTGAAAAACCAGGTTTGGTAGCTGGTTTTGTGGCTGGTGCTATTGCTAAAGAAGGTTTTGCCTTTGGTAAAATCCCTTATGCCGCAGGTGGTGAAGCAACTTCAACTCTTGCAGGTGTCTCATCTGGTTTCCTAGGTGCCCTTGTTGGTGGATTTATCGCAGGTGCCTTGGTTCTTGCTATCAAGAAATACGTTAAAGTTCCTCGTTCACTTGAAGGTGCTAAATCAATCCTTCTCTTGCCACTTCTTGGAACAATCTTGACTGGATTTGTCATGCTAGCTGTCAACATCCCAATGGCAAGAATCAACACCGAAATGAATGCCTTCCTAGGCGGTCTTGGAGGAGGTTCAGCTGTCCTTCTCGGTATCGTTCTTGGTGGAATGATGGCTGTCGACATGGGTGGACCGGTTAACAAAGCAGCTTATGTCTTTGGTACAGGTACGCTTGCAGCGACTGTTTCTTCAGGTGGTTCTGTAGCTATGGCGGCAGTTATGGCTGGAGGAATGGTTCCACCACTTGCCATCTTTGTCGCAACCCTTCTTTTCAAAGATAAATTTACTAAAGAAGAACGCAACTCTGGTTTAACAAACATCATCATGGGCTTGTCATTTATCACTGAGGGAGCAATTCCTTTTGGTGCAGCAGACCCAGCTCGTGCGATTCCAAGCTTTATCCTTGGTTCAGCAGTAGCAGGTGGACTCGTTGGTCTTGCAGGAATCAAACTCATGGCACCACACGGAGGAATCTTCGTCATCGCCCTTACTTCAAATGCCCTTCTCTACCTTGCCTTTGTTTTGGTTGGCGCAATTGTAAGTGGTGTGGTTTATGGTTACCTACGCAAACCACAAGCATAAAAAGGATTAGAATAGAAAGATTGTTACCATTTGGTGCAATCTTTTTCTCTATTCGAAATGGCTGTGAAATATGGTATAATAAAAGAATGGCAAACAAGAATACTACAAAAACAAGACGGAGACCGTCTAAAGCAGAACTCGAAAGAAAACAGGCTATCCAGAGGATGTTGATTTCCTTAGGGATCGCCTTGTTATTGATTATTGCAGCCCTCAAACTCGGAGCGGCAGGTGTCACTCTTTACAATCTCATTCGACTGGTGGTTGGAAGTTTGGCCTATGTGGCCATAGGTGGCCTCCTCATCTATCTTTTTCTTTTTAAATGGATCCGCAAGCAAGAGGGACTTCTGTCAGGATTTCTCTGTATCTTTGCTGGCTTACTCTTGATTTTTGAGGCCTACTTGGTATGGAAATATGGCTTGGAGCAGTCAGTCCTAAAAGGGACCCTGTCTCAAGTTATGACGGACCTGACTGGTATGCGGGTGACTAGCTTTGCTGGTGGAGGCCTGCTTGGTGTTGGACTCTATATCCCCATATCCTTTCTTTTCTCCAATATCGGATCGTACTTTATTGGAGTTCTCTTGATTCTAGTTGGGGCACTCTTGGTTAGTCCTTGGTCTATTTATGATGTCGCAGCCTTTATTGGAGCTCAGTTCAGATCCTTCATGGAAAAACAGGAACAGAGAAAACAGGAACGCTTTATCAAGAGAGAAGAAGAGAAGGCTCGTCAAGAAGCTGAAGAAGCAGCCAGAATTCAGAGAGAACAAGAAGAACAGGATGCATTACCGCTTCCTCCTGTAGATCCTGAAACGGGAGAAATCTTATCAGAGGTACCGGACTACGATTTCCCCCCAATTCCTGAGGAAGAGTGGATCGAACCAGAGATTATCCTCCCTCAAACTGATTTTGACGTTCCAGATGTGGAAGAAGATTTTGAGGATGAAGAGGTTCAGGTTGATTTTTCTGCCAAGGAAGCCCTCGAATACAAGCTACCAAGCTTGCAACTCTTTGCACCAGATAAACCCAAAGATCAGTCCAAGGAAAAGAAGATTGTTCGAGAAAATATCAAAATCCTAGAAGAAACCTTTGCCAGCTTTGGTATCAAGGTAACGGTGGAACGGGCTGAAATAGGGCCATCAGTTACCAAGTATGAAGTCAAGCCAGCAGTCGGTGTACGGGTTAACCGCATTTCCAATCTGGCAGACGACTTAGCGCTAGCTCTAGCAGCCAAGGATGTTCGGATTGAGGCTCCAATTCCTGGTAAATCCTTAGTCGGAATTGAAGTACCCAACTCTGAGATTGCGACCGTTTCCTTCCGTGAACTCTGGGAACAGTCTCAGACTAAACCAGAAAATCTCCTCGAAATTCCTCTAGGGAAGGCGGTCAATGGAACTGCTCGCACCTTTGACCTTTCCAAGATGCCCCACCTACTTGTTGCAGGTTCGACGGGATCAGGGAAGTCAGTCGCAGTTAACGGTATTATCGCCAGCATTCTCATGAAAGCAAGACCAGATCAGGTCAAGTTTATGATGGTGGATCCAAAGATGGTTGAGTTATCGGTGTACAATGACATTCCTCACCTCTTGATTCCAGTTGTGACCAATCCACGCAAGGCCAGCAAGGCCCTGCAAAAGGTTGTAGATGAGATGGAAAATCGTTACGAACTCTTTGCTAAGGTTGGAGTACGAAATATCGCTGGTTACAATGCCAAGGTTGAGGAATTTAATAGCCAATCTGAGTACAAACAAGTGCCCCTGCCTTTGATTGTTGTCATTGTAGATGAGTTGGCAGATCTCATGATGGTGGCTAGCAAGGAAGTGGAAGATGCCATCATTCGTCTCGGACAGAAGGCGCGTGCTGCAGGGATTCACATGATTCTCGCAACGCAACGTCCATCGGTTGATGTTATCTCTGGTCTTATCAAGGCCAATGTCCCATCTCGTGTGGCTTTTGCAGTTTCATCAGGTACAGATTCGCGAACCATCTTGGATGAGAATGGAGCAGAAAAACTGCTTGGTCGAGGAGATATGCTCTTTAAACCAATTGATGAAAATCATCCAGTCCGTCTGCAAGGCTCCTTTATCTCGGATGATGATGTTGAACGTATCGTAAACTTCATCAAGGCTCAGGCAGATGCGGACTACGATGAAAGCTTTGACCCAGGAGATGTTCCTGAAAATGAAGGAGATTTTTCTGATGGTGAAGCTGGTGGCGATCCGCTCTTTGAAGAAGCCAAGGCTTTGGTTATCGAAACCCAGAAAGCTAGTGCTTCGATGATTCAGCGTCGTTTGTCAGTTGGATTTAATCGTGCGACCCGCCTGATGGAAGAGCTCGAAATGGCAGGTGTCATCGGTCCAGCTGAGGGAACCAAACCACGAAAAGTATTGCAACAATAAAAAAATAGCTTCTTTCCAAATTTGGAAAGAAGCTATTTTGGTGATTACTGGTTCGTTTTAGTTTCAGAACTCGTCGTATTTGACTGTGTTCCGTTATCGCTTGTTTCTTTATTTGTAGCTGGTGTAGAAGAGTCCTGAGTTGTTGTTTTCTGCTCTTCTTTTTTCTCCTCTTTTTTATTGGTTTGAGAAGTTTCTTCTTGCGTGGTATTTTCTTTAGTAGAAGTGTTGTCCCTGTTAGGAGTAGTATTTTCCTGAGGGGATTCTTTTTGAATTTCCTTGACAACAGTTGTTTGAGTTGTCGTCGGTTCTTTTTTGTTGTTTTTGTTATTGTCCATGGCGTTCATGATGGTGATAGTAGCGGTGATGAGACCAAGGATACTACCGATGGTAGCAATCGTTTTTTGAAAGACAGTAAATCCCTTTTTGATGTGTTCTGTTTTTGATTTATTAGAAGTTCTACGATA
Organism: Streptococcus oralis; assembly: GCF_023109155.1. Classification (GTDB taxonomy): domain Bacteria; phylum Bacillota; class Bacilli; order Lactobacillales; family Streptococcaceae; genus Streptococcus; species Streptococcus oralis_BZ. The sequence goes on from NZ_JALDUA010000001.1 coordinate 727,436, forward strand.
GTTAGACATGATACTCTCCTTTAATTATGATTTATTATACCTCATTTCTTTAAAAAAATCTTAAAAAAAGAGAAGATTTTTCTACACGAACTTCAGTAGTCTTAGTTGAAATAAAATATGACTTATGATAAAATAAAATTGAGAAAGCGTTTTCAAAAAAAGGAGGGTGTTATATGTTCGAAATTAGAAATTTGAGCCTCTCTTTTGCAGGCAGGCGGTTGCTAGAGCCAACAGATTTGATATTTGAAAGGGGAAAAGTATATACAATATATGGGAAGTCAGGCGTAGGAAAGTCTTCTTTACTAAATAAAATTGGCTTAATCTCTGCTACGGACCCTAGTGTTTCTTATTTCTTTGATGGAAAAGAGATTGATACCGAAAATAAGAAATCAGTCTCTGCTTTTATAGCTGAAGAAGTAGCCTTTGTATTTCAGGGTCAAAATCTAATAAATGATTTGACCGTATTTGAAAATTTAAAACTGGCTTTAAACTTTTATGGCTTGAATCCAGATGAAATAGAAAGTAAAATTGACACAGTATTGGCGGATTTAGAGATTTCTTCTTTAAAGCACGCTTACCCAGAAGATTTATCCGGTGGTGAAGAGCAACGAGTGGCAATCGCAAGAGCCTTAGTTACAGAAAAGACTCTCATCTTAGCTGATGAACCAACAAGTTCCTTGGATAAAGAAAATAGAGAAAAAGTCTCCTCCTTGTTAATTGATTTAGCTCACAAATATCATAAAATTGTATTAATTGTTTCGCATGATGAGGCGATGATTGCAAGAGGAGATGTTCAGCTTCATTTTAAAGACCATCAATTAGTTGGAAATTGTCTTATTTTGAATTCTGATGAAGGGATAAAGGATTCTAAGAAGTGGACCTCCTATTTGTCGTCTTCTCATACGAAGTTATCTGTTTTGAAACATAGAAGGCCTTTTTTACCTAGATTATTAGCGTTTTTTATCGCATTTGTAGTTGCTATAGCAGTAACTTCTATCAACTTTCAGTCCTTATTTGCAGATAAGTATCACCAACTGGTGAACAACTCACTCGAAAATGGCTTCTTGGTGATTAATGATTCGCTTCATTTACAAACTACAAAAGTATTGGATGATTTTCTCGGTTTTGATAAGGAGGAAATCACCTCAATTAGCACAAGTCAGAATATTCAAACTATAAAGCCTTATATAGAGTTTCTCTCTTTAGGGATGACGTTTGATAATTCAAAAGACTATTCAAAACTTCAAAAGAACTTTCAGCCAACTTTGACGATTGATGGTCAGACCAGAAGTTTGACAAGAAATTTTTCAATTCAACCCTTGTATCAGACAAATACGACACAGAGGCAGATAGAGTATTTTGATAGGAGCAATGAAAAAGGGATTTATATATCTGAACAATTCGTTTCAGATCAAAAATTACCGAATATAGTTTCGGGATCTACCGTGACACTGACTTTTTATATTCCAATTTCTTTATATGAATCAAGTATAGAGAAAGAGGGGAATGTATTGAAAGGAGATGGCGATTTATTTGTCAAAGTGGATAAAACATATCCTGTTTTAGGGATTGTTAAAAAAAGTTATCCGTTTGAATATTCCCCTCATGGGAACACCCTATTTATGAATATTGCTGAAATGGAAGAATTACAAAATGAAGCAATTCAACAGCATCCCATGACGAAGATGGCTTTAGATGGCTTTCCTTTGAAATCATGGATGCCGAGTGCGATTCATGTGTTACTAAAGGATAGCAGTGCTATTCCTGAAGAATTGAGTAGGATAAGAGCTATCTCTTCACAAATCACTATTTTATCCTCATATGAAAACTACGAAGAATTTAATAAAGGACTCACCTATATCAGGCAATTTTTAATGTTGCTATCCCTAGTCTTACTCATCCTTGTCATCGCAGTATTGTCCTTTGTTTTCTTTTTGCTCAATCGTCCTCGACGCTTTGAAGTAGGGATTTTAAAATCTTTGGGATACAGTACTCAAAATATTGTTTGGCTTTTCTTAAAAGAATTAATTGGTTATGGTAAAACGATTTCGATATTAGCAAGTTGTTTACTCGTCATTCTTTCCATTTTAGCAATTCAAGTGCTTAAATTGGAAGTTTCTGATGTTTTTCAATTCTATCTAACTTCCGTTTTCACCTTAATTGGATTATCCGTTTCAGTACTGATAATAAGTGGCTTACTCCCTATATACACAACTTGTAGGCAAACAGTTGTAGATACTATTCGAAAGAATGGATGAGGTGATATCATGAAACATAAGATAATGAAGAAAATAGTAGCGGTAGTGTTTACTATCCTATTGTTTACATTCTCAAGTCAAGTACATGCAGGTTATGTAAGTAAGTCTAGTTATTTAGAAGGTTATAGCTTGGTAGGCTTGAATGTTCTTAATGTGACTTTTCATGCTTCTGGCTATTCTTATAGTTATAGTGGCAGTGTGTCAAATATGTATTTCACTGACTGGGCTTGGTTTCCTAATACGATAAGCAATCGTTCCACTTGGAAAAGTTCGATTCCCTATGGTCAACGTGCAAATGGTACAGTCCAGATAGGTGTTGGAGTAAATTCGCCTTGGGGAGCGGTTAATCTCTGGGGCGGACAATATTACTTTTCTTTAGATTTTTAACAGAGATAATCAAAGTTAGATAGAATGAATAATAATACTCTTGGTGATGGCATCAAGAGTATTTTATGTTATTCAGATTAATGCAAACATTGCCCTTTCTTGTCGCAGGTCTATTTTCGTGATACAATAGAAGGAGTGATTTTAGAAAGCGTGAGAAAACATGATCTACTTTGATAATTCGGCGACAACCAAGCCTTATCCTGAAGCACTTGAAACTTACATGCAGGTCGCTTCAAAAATTGTAGGAAATCCATCTAGTCTCCATCGTTTGGGAGATCAGGCAACACGAATTTTAGATGCTTCCCGGCAGCAAATTGCAGATTTGATTGGGAAGAAGAGTGATGAAATCTTCTTTACCTCTGGTGGAACAGAAGGAGATAACTGGGTCATCAAGGGTGTGGCCTTTGAAAAATCCCAGTTTGGCAAGCACATCATCGTATCAGCTATTGAGCATCCAGCAGTCAAGGAGTCAGCTCTATGGCTGAAAAATCAAGGTTTTGAGATAGATTTTGCTCCAGTTGATGAGAAAGGATTTGTGGATGTTGAAGCATTAGCAGATTTGATACGTCCTGATACGACTCTCGTCTCCATCATGGCAGTTAACAACGAAATTGGCTCTATCCAGCCTATTGAGGCTATTTCGAAACTGTTAGCAGATAAGCCGACCATTTCCTTCCATGTTGATGCGGTTCAGGCACTTGCTAAGGTTCCGACTGAAAAATACCTGACGGATCGAGTGGATTTCGCGACCTTTTCGAGCCATAAGTTTCATGGCGTCCGAGGTGTTGGATTTATCTATATCAAGTCTGGTAAGAAGATTACGCCTCTTTTAACTGGTGGTGGTCAGGAGCGAGACTATCGTTCGACAACTGAAAATGTGGCAGGGATCGCAGCAACAGCCAAGGCCCTCCGTTTGTCTATGGAAAAGTTAGCTGTCTTTACTAGCAAGACGGGGCAGATGAAGGCAGTCATTCGCCAAGCCCTTCTGGATTATCCAGATATTTTTGTCTTTTCAGATGAGGAAGACTTTGCCCCTCATATCCTGACTTTTGGGATTAAATGTGTTCGTGGTGAAGTCATTGTTCACGCCTTTGAAGACTATGATATTTTCATTTCCACAACCTCTGCTTGTTCGTCCAAGGCAGGAAAACCTGCGGGGACCTTGATTGCCATGGGAGTGGACAAAGAAAAGGCCCAGTCAGCTGTGCGTCTAAGCCTAGACTTGGAAAATGACATGAGTCAGATCGAGCAGTTCTTGACCAAGCTAAAATTAATTTACAATCAAACTAGAAAAGTAAGATAGGAGCATTTATGCAGTATTCAGAAATTATGATTCGATACGGAGAATTGTCAACCAAACACAAAAATCGTATGCGTTTCATTAATAAACTTCGCAATAATATTTCAGACGTTTTGTCTATCTATCCTCAAGTTAAGGTAACCGCAGATCGCGACCGTGCCCACGCTTACCTCAATGGAGCTGATTATACAGCAGTTGCAGAATCGCTCAAACAAGTCTTTGGAATTCAAAATTTTTCTCCTGTGTATAAGATTGAAAAGTCAGTGGACGTTTTGAAGTCTGCTGTCCAAGAGATTATGAAAGCTATTTACAAGGAGGGCATGACCTTTAAAATAACTAGTAAGCGAAGCGACCACAACTTTGAATTGGATAGTCGTGAACTCAATCAAACTCTCGGTGGAGCTGTTTTCGAGGCTATTCCAAACGTGCAAGCACAGATGAAAAATCCAGATATTAATCTTCAGGTTGAGATTCGTGAAGAGGCTGCCTATCTTTCCTATGAAACTTTTCGTGGAGCAGGAGGATTACCTGTGGGAAGTTCTGGTAAAGGTATGCTCATGTTGTCAGGAGGGATTGACTCACCTGTAGCAGGTTATCTAGCTCTTAAACGTGGGGTTGATATTGAAGCCGTCCACTTTGCTAGCCCGCCATATACTAGTCCTGGTGCCCTCAAGAAAGCCCACGATTTGACTCGAAAATTGACCAAGTTTGGTGGAAATATCCAGTTTATCGAAGTACCTTTCACTGAGATTCAAGAGGAAATCAAGGCTAAGGCGCCAGAAGCCTACCTCATGACCTTGACGCGTCGTTTTATGATGCGCATTACCGACCGTATCCGTGAGGTACGAAATGGTTTAGTTATCATCAATGGGGAAAGTCTTGGCCAAGTAGCTAGCCAAACTTTGGAAAGCATGCAGACTATCAACGCTGTGACCAGCACTCCTATCATTCGTCCCGTGGTTACGATGGACAAGTTGGAAATCATTGATATCGCGCAGGAAATTGATACCTTTGAAATTTCAATCCAGCCTTTTGAAGACTGCTGTACTATTTTTGCACCTGACCGTCCTAAGACTAATCCTAAGATAGAGAATGCAGAGCAGTATGAAAAACGCATGGATGTTGAAGGCTTGGTTGAGAGAGCCGTGGCAGGTATCATGATTACTGAAATCACTCCCCAGGTTGAAAAAGATGCTGTCGATGAGTTAATTGATAATCTCCTCTAATCAGAAAAACCAGAAGAATTCAGAAAAACAAATGAAAAAAGTTAGTTATTTATCCTTAAAATGGACATTAACTGACTTTTTTTCTATTTTTATGGTATAATGAGATAAAATTTTGAATATAGAGAGTTTTCTGACAATGAATCATTCCTACTTTTACTTAAAAATGAAGGAACACAAACTTAAAGTTCCTTATACTGGAAAAGAGCGTCGAGTGCGTGTTCTTCTGCCTAAGGACTACGAGAAAGACACAGACCGTTTTTATCCAGTTGTTTACTTTCATGATGGGCAAAATGTCTTTTACAGCAAGGAGTCTTATATCGGACACTCTTGGAAGATTATTCCAGCAATTAAGCGAAATCCTGACATCAGTCGCATGATTGTCGTTGCTATAGATAATGACGGCATGGGACGGATGAATGAGTATGCGGCTTGGAAATTTCAAGAATCTCCTATCCCAGGCCAGCAGTTTGGTGGTAAGGGTGTGGAGTATGCCGAGTTTGTCATGGAGGTGGTCAAGCCTTTTATCGATGAAACCTATCGTACCAAAGCTGATCGCCAGCACACGGCTATGATTGGTTCGTCACTAGGAGGCAATATTACTCAGTTTATCGGGCTAGAGTACCAAGACCGAATTGGTTGTCTAGGTGTCTTCTCATCTGCCAACTGGCTTCACCAAGAAGCCTTTAACCGCTACATCGAACGTAAAAAACTGTCGCCTGAACAGCGCATTTTCATCTATGTAGGAACAGAAGAAGCAGACGATACGGACAAGACCCTGATGGCTGGCAATATTAAGCAAGCCTATATCGATTCGTCGCTTCGCTATTACCGTGATTTGATTGCAGGTGGAGTAGGCTTGGATAATCTTGTCTTGAAAGTTCAGTCTGGTGCTATCCATAGTGAGATTCCTTGGTCGGAAAATTTACCAGACTGTCTCCGATTTTTTGCAGAGAAATGGTAAGTTAAGAAAGGAGAAAGCCAATGCATATTGAAAACCTTAGCCACTGGAGTGGCAATCTTAATCGTGAAATGTACCTCAACCGTTATGGACATGCTGGGATTCCAGTTGTTGTTTTTGCTTCATCTGGTGGTAGTCACAACGAATACTATGATTTTGGCATGATTGACGCCTGTGCTTCCTTTATCGAGGAAGGGCGAGTGCAGTTCTTTACTCTCTCCAGTGTTGACAGTGAGAGTTGGCTGGCTACTTGGAAAAATGGTCATGATCAAGCGGAGATGCATCGTGCCTACGAACGCTATGTGATTGAGGAGGCCATTCCTTTTATCAAGCACAAGACAGGTTGGTTTGATGGCATGATGACGACAGGTTGCTCAATGGGGGCCTACCATGCACTCAATTTCTTTCTCCAGCATCCTGATGTCTTTACCAAGGTGATTGCCCTCAGTGGTGTTTACGACGCACGTTTCTTCGTTGGCGATTACTACAATGATGATGCTATTTACCAAAACTCACCTGTAGATTATATATGGAATCAAAACGACGGATGGTTTATCGATCGTTACCGTCAGGCAGAAATCGTCATTTGTACGGGCCTTGGTGCCTGGGAACAAGACGGTCTATCATCTTTCTACAAGCTTAAAGAAGCCTTTGACCAGAAACAAATTCCAGCCTGGTTTGCTGAATGGGGACACGATGTCGCCCACGACTGGGAATGGTGGCGTAAACAAATGCCTTATTTTCTTGGACACCTGTATCTATAAAAGGAGTTGCCTATGAATTACCTTGTTATTTCTCCCTACTATCCGCAAAACTTTCAACAGTTTACCATCGAGCTAGCCAATAAGGGCATCACTGTTTTGGGGATTGGTCAGGAACCTTACGAACAACTAGATGAACCTTTGCGCAATGGCCTAACCGAGTATTTCCGTGTAGATAATCTTGAAAACATAGACGAAGTCAAGCGTGCTGTTGCCTTTCTTTTCTACAAGCATGGACCAATCGACCGCATCGAGTCCCACAATGAATACTGGCTTGAGCTGGATGCAGCACTTCGTGAGCAATTCAATGTTTTTGGTGCCAAACCAGAGGATCTCAAAAAGACAAAGTTTAAGTCTGAGATGAAGAAACTTTTCAAAAAAGCAGGTGTCCCTGTGGTACCTGGTGCTGTTATCCAGACGGAAGCAGATGTGGACCAAGCAGTTGAGACGATTGGCCTACCAATGATTGCCAAACCTGATAATGGAGTGGGAGCGGCAGCAACCTTTAAGCTCGAGACAGAAGACGATATTCATCACTTCAAACAAGAATGGGACCATTCAACCGTGTATTTCTTTGAAAAATTTGTCACTTCTAGCGAAATCTGTACCTTTGACGGGCTTGTGGACAAGGATGGCAATATCGTCTTTTCAACGACTTTTGATTATGCCCATACTCCACTTGATCTGATGATTTATAAGATGGACAATTCCTACTATGTGCTTAAGGATATGGATCCCAAACTGCGCAAGTATGGTGAGGCCATTGTCAAGGAATTTGGTATGAAAGAGCGCTTTTTCCATATCGAGTTCTTCCGTGACGGGGATGACTACATTGCCATTGAGTACAATAACCGTCCTGCAGGTGGCTTTACCATTGATGTTTATAACTTTGCCCACTCCTTGGATCTCTACCGAGGTTATGCAGCTATTGTCGCAGGAGAAGAGTTCCCAGCATCAGAGTTTGAACCTCAATACTGTCTAGCTACTTCACGTCGTGCCAATGCAAATTATGTCTATTCAGAAGAAGACTTGCTTGCTAAGTACAGCCAGCAATTCAAGGTCAAAAAAATCATGCCAGCAGCCTTTGCAGAGCTACAAGGGGATTACCTTTATATGTTGACCACTCCAAGTCGCCAAGAGATGGAGCAGATGATTGTAGACTTTGGTCAACGTCAAGAATAACGATTAGGATGAAAGGAGTTTGACTTCTTTTGTCCTTTTCTTAAAGATAAGTTAAATAAAGCGTTTTCCATAGATTCTTTTCAGAAAAGATATTGCTAAAAGGCCTAAAAATTGATAGAATAAGGATTGTCTAAAAAAATTTAAGGAGAATCTATCAAATGGATTTTACATGGGCTATTAAATATGCCACAGAATTCTTGGGAACTGCTATTTTGATCATTCTTGGTAATGGTGCAGTTGCTAACGTTGAACTTAAAGGTACGAAAGGTCACCAAAGTGGCTGGCTCGTTATTGCGGTTGGTTATGGTATGGGGGTTATGATCCCAGCCTTGATGTTTGGTAATGTATCTGGTAACCACATCAACCCAGCTTTCACTCTTGGACTTGCTGTTAGTGGACTTTTCTCTTGGGAGCAAGTACCATATTACATCCTAGCACAAGTTTTGGGAGCAATCTTTGGTCAAGCTTTAGTTGTAGCGACTCACCGTCCTTACTACTTGAAAACAGAAAACCCAAACAATATCTTGGGTACCTTCTCAACGATTTCAAGCATCGACCACGGTACAAAAGAATCACGTTTTGCAGCTACTGTTAATGGCTTCCTCAATGAGTTTGTAGGTTCATTTGTTCTTTTCTTTGCAGCACTTGGTTTGACTAAAAACTTCTTTGGTGCTGAATTAGTGGCGAAAGCTCAGGCGACAATTAATGACCAAGTAGCTCAAGCTGCAGCGCAAGGAACAACCATCCCTCAAGAACAAGTAACAGCAGCGCTTGAGCAAGCAAAAAACCAAGCCGCTCCATTTTTGGCACCAGGTCTTGGAATTGCGCACTTGGCACTTGGTTTCCTAGTGATGGCCTTGGTAACTTCACTTGGTGGACCTACTGGACCTGGTTTGAACCCAGCTCGTGACTTTGGACCACGTCTTCTTCACGAACTCCTTCCAAAATCAGTTCTTGGTCAACACAAGGGTGATTCAAAATGGTGGTATGCTTGGGTTCCAGTTGTAGCTCCAATTGCAGCGGGTATTGCAGCAGTAGCACTATTCAAATTACTTTACCTATAAGAAATAAAACTGGGGAATCCCAGTTTTTTTGTTATAAAATTTCTAAATAAAATAGATATGGCTTGTAAAATATTCGAAAATCCTTTAAAATAAAAGAGTTGGAGGAATTTATGAATGTGAATGAGATTGTTCGGATCGTTCCGACTTTAAAAGTTAATAATCGAAAATTAAATGAAAGATTTTACATTGAAACCCTGGGGATGAAACCTTTGCTGGAAGAGTCTGCCTTTATTTCCTTAGGCGATCAGACAGCTACGGAGAGATTGATTTTAGAAGAGGCTCCAAGCATGCGAACACGCAGAGTTGAAGGGCTTAAGAAGCTAGCTAGACTCTTGATAAAGGTTGAGAATCCTTCTGAAATCGAGGCCCTTCTTTCTCAGATGAAGTCTCTTCCTCGTCTATTTAAAGGAAACCGAGGGTATGCTTTTGAGATTGTTTCACCTGAAGAGGATGTGATTCTTGTTCATGCAGAAAATGATATAAGAGATCTGGTACCACTGGAAACCGCTCCTGAATTTTATTCAAATACAAGTATAAAATACGTGAGCCAATTTGAGGTTTCTATGGAGTTGCGTTTGTCTGAGGGGACAGAGAGTTTACTTGATCCCGAAGGAGTAGCGCCAGCAATCACCTTTACTAAAGGGCAAGGACCAGATTTGGCTGTTGAAAACAATGTCACTTGGGATTTGACGATGTTGAAATTTTTAGTAAGAAATTTTGATTTAACCAGTCTTCGTCAGAAATTTGAAAAGACAGGCTACTTTGTCCCTAAGTCTGAAAAATTCTTCCTTGGTAAAGATACCAATAACATTGAATTATGGTTTGAAGAAGCATGAAGTTGGAAAAAATTCTAAGAAAAATAGAAAATCAAATCGAGGCAGGGATTTATCCCGGGGCCTCTTTTGCATATTATAAGGATGGTGAATGGAAAGAGTCTTATCTAGGGTTGAGTGATCCAGAACGGGGCTTGAAAACAGAGAGCGATTTGGTTTATGATCTGGCTAGTGTGAGTAAGGTCGTGGGAGTGGGGACGGTTCTTATCTTCTTGTGGCAGCAGGGCGCATTCGATATTGATCGACCGGTGACGGATTTTTTACCGGAGTGTGATTATCCAGATATTACCATACGACAACTTCTGACCCATGCCACAGACTTGGACCCCTTTATTCCCAATCGAGACAAGTTAAGTGCAGAGGAATTGAGAGAAGCCATGTTTCACCTCAATAGACGAAATCAGCCAGCCTTCCTATACTCGGACGTTCACTTTTTACTCTTAGGATTTCTTTTGGAAAAAATCTTTGACCAAGACTTGGATCAGATTATAGAAGAACAAGTTTTGGAACCATGGGGAATGAAAGAGACCAAGTTTGGTCCCGTTGAGCAAGCTGTACCAACAGTGAGAGGAGTAGAGGCCGGAATTATTCACGATCCTAAAGCCCGTCTATTAGGGAAACACGCTGGAAGTGCTGGTTTGTTTTCAACTGTTAAGGATTTGCAGATCTTTTTGGAACATTACTTGAAAGATGATTTTGCTGAAAACTTAAGTCGAAATTACTCTCCCTTAGAGGATAAAGAGCGGTCTCTAGCCTGGAATCTGGAAGGAGCTTGGCTCGACCATACGGGTTATACAGGTACCTTCATTATGTGGAATCGGGAGAAGCAGGAAGCGGCTATCTTTTTATCCAATCGAACGTATGAGAAGGATGAGCGCGCTCAGTGGATAGTTGATCGAAATCAAGTGATGGAAATGATTCGTCAAGAGGAGTAGGGAGAAGCATGTCAAAAACCGTAAAAGGAACTCTGTATACAGTAGTGGCAGGGATTACTTGGGGCTTGTCTGGATCCAGTGGCCAATATCTGATGGCACACGGGATTTCTGCTCTAGTCTTGATCAATCTGCGACTTATCATTGCAGGCTTGGCGCTCGTAGTCTTATCCTATATGACTGCAAAGGATAAACTCTATGCTTTTTTAAAAGACAGAAAAAGCCTTTTATCTCTGCTGTTGTTTGCCTTGTTTGGACTTTTCTTAAACCAGTTTGCCTATCTTTCTGCCATTCAGGAAACCAATGCTGGAACGGCGACAGTTCTCCAGTATGTATGCCCCGTTGGGATCTTGATTTATACTTGTATCAAGGACAAGGTGGCGCCTACTCTGGCTGAGATTTTTTCGATTGGATTGGCTATAGGAGGAACTTTTCTGATTGCGACGCACGGTAAAGTTGACCAGTTGTCTGTCACACCCCTAGGTCTGTTCTGGGGCCTCTTTTCGGCCTTGACCTATGCCCTCTATATCATCCTTCCTATTGCTTTGATTAAGAAGTGGGGCAGTATTTTGGTGATTGGTGTCGGTATGGTTATTTCTGGTGTAGTGGCTATTCCCTTCACAGGAGTTTTGCAAGTCAGCATACCAACCAGCTTAGATTTTCTCTTTGCATTTGCTGGGATTATCATCATCGGAACGGTTTTTGCCTACACAGCTTTCCTAAAGGGAGCTAGTCTGATAGGCCCTGTTAAGTCTAGTTTATTAGCTTCCATAGAACCAATTTCTGCCGTTTTCTTTGCCTTTCTGATTATGAAGGAACAGTTTTATGCGATTGATTTTGTCGGTATGGCTATGATTTTATTAGCCGTGACCATTATTTCATTGAAAGATTTACTGCTGGAGATAAAGAGTAAGTAATAAAAAAATCCACTCAATCGAGTGGATTTTGTGTGTATAGTTGATTAGTCTTTATTTTCGTGTGGCAAGATCAAGTTCAAGATGATTCCTGTCATGGCTGATAGAGCAGTACCTGAAAGTGTAACTGGGCCAAGTTTGAGGATAGCCCCACCAAGTCCAAGTACCAACATGGCACTTGCGATGATGAGGTTACGCATTTGGCTGAAGTCAACGCGTTCCTTAATCAAAACTTTCAAACCATTGCTGGCGATAACTCCGTAGAGAAGGATGGACATGCCACCAAGCACAGCATTTGGAATGGTTGAAATCAAGGCAGTGAATTTGCCTAGGAAGCTAAGAGCAATGGCGATGAAGGCCGCGTTACGGATAACAGAGACAGAAGCGATACGAGTCATCCCGATAACCCCTGTATTTTCTCCGTAAGTCGTATTAGCTGGTCCACCGAGGAAAGCAGATACAGATGTCGCAATACCGTCACCGAGAAGCGTACGGTGAAGTCCTGGTTCTTTCAGGAATTGACGGCCACAGATTTGGCTCAAAACAGTGTGGTCTCCGATGTGTTCTGAAATGGTTACAATAGCGATTGGCAAGATGGCGATTGTTTCAGGACCGAAGTACAAGTTGTACTCTTTAAAGGCTCCACCTGTACTAAATGGCAAGTAGAAACCAGGAATTTCAAACCAATTGGCTTGAAGGACTGGGGTAAAGTCAACCAAACCAAGCATCATAGCGAAGATGTACCCACCGATGATGGCAAAGAGGAAAGGAATGATACGAAGGAAACCTTTTCCTTTTGTATTGATAAAGGCGGCAATCAAGAACGTCACGACAGCTACAAGAGCGTTTTTCCAGTTTCCGTCTGCTACGAGTCCAGCATTCGTTACAGCAGAACCAGCAAGACCAAGACCGATAACGATGATCATAGGTCCGATAATGATTGGTGGCAAGAGTTTATCAATCCATTTTGTACCTGCAAAACGAACACTTGCTGCTACAAGGACATAGACCAAACCAGTCAAGATTACCCCCGTTTGAGCAGCAGATACATCGCCCCCCATTTCTTTCATGGCTAAAGACATAGCCGTGATAAAGGCGAATGAAGAACCTAGGTAAACTGGAACCTTAAAGCCAGTAGAAATCATGTAGATAAGTGTTCCAATACCGGATGCAAAGAGAGCAACCGATACGGGCATTCCCAAAATTAAGGGAACGAGAATGGTTGCGCCAAACATGGCAAATACGTGCTGGAAGCTTAGAAGAATACCTTTACCAGCAGAAGGACGTTGATCAACGTCTAGTAACAAGTCAACAGTTGATTCCTGTTTCATAAAAACCTCACTTTTGGGCACCCAAAAAGAGCCCATTATTTTGCAGCAATAGGCCCTCAGAGTAAGACTTTTTAAAAAATAGCTATCTTTTAAAAATTTATATAAATCTGCGCCTTCGTCACCTCACAGGATGACATTAAAAACCTTTGCTTAGGATAGTATAGCAGAAAAAATTCGTTTTGTAAACGAATTTTTCCCGATCCCAGAAATGTGAGAGTGAGGTTCGTTTTGTAAACGAATTTTTCCCGATCCCGGAAATGCGAGAGCGAGGTCCGTTTTGTAAACGAATTTTTCCCGAGCCTAGAAATGTGAGAGCGAAGTTGATTTTGTAAATCATTTTTTTCCCGAGCCTAGAAATGTGAGAGCGAAGTTGATTTTGTAAATGGTTTTCTGAACTTTAAACAAGGGTGCACCATTGTTTAAAGCGGGCGTTTATTGGGCATGCCAGCCTTTCTTGGGTACTTGTTAGGCGTCTCCTTTTTCTTTTTGACCACAGTGATGTAGCGCGGATCTCCATTTGGTAGAGCGTAGCTGAGATTGTCTTCGACCTTGCTGAAGAGGAGGTTGAGAGCGTTCTTGGCTTCTAGCAATTCCTCAGGAGCATTGCTGGCCTTGAGTGCCAATAGTTTTCCGCCGACTTTAAGATAGGGAATAGTCAGCTCAGACAAAACCTGCATGCGGGCAACCGCACGAGCCGTCACCACATCAAATTGGGCACGGAAGTTCTTGTCTTGGGCAAAGTCTTCTGCCCGTCCATGGTAGAAGTGAACACCTTCCAAATCCAGCTCTTGAGCCAAAAGCTGAAGGAAGTTGATGCGCTTATTTAGCGAATCAATGATGGTTACATCTAACTGAGGATAGAGGATTTTCATGGGTAGACTAGGAAATCCTGCCCCCGCTCCGATATCAAGAAGTTTGATAGTTTCATTTGAAATCAAGCCTTGCAGAATAGGTGCAATCGAATCATAAAAATGTTTGAGATAAACTTCCTCTTTATCTGTAATAGCGGTCAGGTTAATCTTTTCATTCCACTCGACCAAGAGCTCAAAATACCGTTCAAATTGGTTCTTTTGCTGGTCCGAAAGTGGAATATTTTGCTCAGCGAGCAAGCTGTAAAATGTTTCTGGTTTCATAGTCTTTTCCTTCTCTAGTATCATCTTATTTTACCATATTCAATAAAATTTTGATATACTGGTAGTAATCTAAAAGCAGAAAGGAATAAGATTATGACTTGGATTATTCTTGGAGTTTTGGCTCTGATTGTTATTTTTGTGATTGTTAGCTATAACGGTTTGGTTAAAAATCGTATGCAGACCAAGGAGGCTTGGAGCCAGATAGATGTTCAGTTGAAGCGTCGTAATGATCTCCTCCCAAACTTGATTGAAACAGTCAAAGGCTATGCGAAATATGAAGGTTCTACCTTGGAAAAAGTAACAGAACTTCGTAGACAAGTAGCCGCAGCAACTTCACCAGCTGAAGCTATGAAGGCCAGTGATGCCCTTACCCGCCAGATTTCTGGTATCTTTGCAGTAGCAGAGAATTACCCAGACTTGAAAGCTAGTGCCAACTTTATCAAATTGCAAGAAGAGTTGACCAATACAGAAAATAAAATTTCTTACTCTCGTCAACTCTACAACAGTGTTGTCAGCAACTACAATGTAAAACTTGAAAGTTTCCCAAGCAACATCATCGCAGGACTATTTGGCTTTAAAGCTGCAGACTTCCTTCAAACACCTGAAGAGGAAAAGACAGTTCCTAAAGTTGACTTTAGCGGATTAGGTGACTAAGATGTTGTTTGATCAAATTGCGAGCAATAAACGAAAAACCTGGATTTTGTTGCTGGTTTTCTTCCTACTCTTAGCCTTGGTTGGTTATGCGGTTGGCTATCTCTTTATGCGTTCAGGTCTTGGCGGCATGATTATTGCCTTGATTATTGGTCTTATCTACGCTCTGACCATGATCTTTCAATCGACAGAGATTATTATGTCTATGAATGGGGCGCGTGAGGTTGATGAGCAAACAGCCCCAGACCTCTACCATGTAGTAGAAGATATGGCCATGGTCGCTCAGATCCCCATGCCGCGTGTTTTCATCATTGAGGATTCTTCTTTAAATGCCTTTGCAACAGGTTCGAATCCGCAGAATGCAGCAGTCGCAGCAACGTCGGGTCTCTTAGCTATCATGAATCGTGAGGAGCTAGAAGCTGTTATGGGGCATGAAGTCAGTCATATCCGAAACTACGATATCCGCATTTCGACCATTGCTGTCGCCCTTGCCAGTGCCATTACTCTTCTGTCTAGTATGGCAGGACGGATGATGTGGTGGGGTGGCGCTGGTCGCAGACGGAGTGATAATGATCGTGATGGAAATGGTTTGGAGATTATCATGCTTGTTATCTCTCTCTTAGCCATTGTTCTAGCACCTCTCGCAGCAACTTTGGTGCAACTTGCCATTTCCCGTCAGAGGGAATTTCTGGCGGATGCATCCAGTGTGGAGCTGACTCGCAATCCTCAAGGGATGATCAATGCACTGCGCAAGTTGGAGAATAGCGAGCCAATGCATCACCATGTTGATGATGCCAGCAGCGCTCTTTATATCAATGATCCGAAGAAAGGTGGGGGACTTCAAAAACTCTTTTATACCCACCCACCTATCTCAGAACGAATCGAACGTTTGAAACACATGTAAAAAGAATCCAGAGGTCGTCTCTGGATTTTTGCTATGTTTAACATTTATAAATCTTGTAAATCAACAACTTCCAAACCACGATCTGTCAAGCGATAGATACTTGTACAGACCTCTTTTAAGAAGCGTCTGTCATGCGAAACAGTGATTAGACCGCCTGGATAGGAGGCAAATAGTTTTCTGATTTCGGGTTGAGAAGTGGGAGAAAAATTACGTGTAGGCTCATCCAGAAGGAGAAAGTTTGGTTTGCGCAACACTAAATCCAAAAGTAGGAGTTTACCTTGTTGCCCGCCAGATAGGGAGCGGATTTGGTGGTGCATCTCTGGATAGCTGAAATTGAGACTGGCTAGGTGAGATTGGATTTTCTGTAGTTCCTCTTTTTGTCCAGTGTGGCTGAGGTAGGCTACTGGAGATAGATCCAATTGTAGTTTTTTATGGTAATCTTGTGGCATAAAACCAAGCGAAATCTCTCTTTTGGCGCTGAGCAGTTGTTGAAACTTGGCTAACAGAGTTGATTTTCCAACACCATTTGGCCCGATGATACCGATTTTTTCTTGGCCACGGACCGTTAGTCGTAACTCCTGAGCTAAAATACGCTCGCCAATGGACAAATTTTCTTTTTCCAGTTGGACTAAGACTTTAGAAGCCGCTAATGGTTGGATGTCTGAAAAGAAAAGTTGGATTTGTTCCTCTTCAAGTGGCTTTTGGGTCATGGACTGAGCTTCCTTTTCAAAGCGTTTTTCTTGAGAGAGAACAGTTTTCATCTTTTTAGCCAATAGGCGTCCAGCAACATCATTTTTAGTGTTACGCAAAGCAGTTTCTACATTTTGCTTGACGCGACGATACTTTTCCATGGTTTTGTCATAGGCTCTCTGGTCGTTAGCAGCTTGCTGGCTTTGTCTGGCAAAATTAGCCTTTCTTTGTTCACTATAGCGATCATAGTCTAAATGCTCGACTAGCGTTTCCGCTTCTTTTCGGTGCTTGACCAGTCGCAAGTGGACAATAGTATCTGCCGTATGAGAAAGAAAGTCTTCATCATGGGAAATGAAAACAACAGTTTGCCTAATCTTTTGAATCTGTCTTTTTAGCCAATCAACCGTCTCAAGGTCTAGGTCATTTGAAGGTTCATCTAAAAATAGAATCTCAAAAGGTTTTGCCAACTCATGGATGAGTTGAATTTTCAAAGCTTCGCCCCCTGATAGACTGCCAATTTCTTGGTCGCTAGCAAAACGGTCGCTATCAAAGTGCAATTCCTCCGCCAAACGATAAAGAATGCTGTAGTCTAAATCAGCAGAATCCAAAAAGAAGTAGTCATGGAGAGTCCTACTTTTCAGAAACTCGGGGAGTTTTTGAGGAATGTAGGCCAGTGATTGAAGATCAGACTGTATGTCGCCCTTGATAGTAAAATCAGGTAATGCTTCCCCCATTAAAGCTCGTAGTAAAGTCGATTTACCATTTCCTTCTTCACCAATAATAGCAACTTTTTCCCCGTCTTGGATAGTCATGCTTAGGTCAGATACAAGATCTCGTAGATCTTTGTTTTGCGTGATAGTTAGATGATTGATTTTTATCATATTGTTGCCCTTTCTAGAATGTCGATAGTGCACAACAAAAAGCTCTACTTTATCTAGTAGAGCCCAAAGTCACTGTCAAAACTCTATTATCCTCGTTGAAAAACTCGTCAAACTAGCTTGGAGTTGCCTAACCCAACCCAAGAGGAGCATAGCTTTCTAGTTTTTCGATTTTCAATGAGGACAAGATACTAGAAAATCTAGTATAAAAAGAGCACACAAAAAGAGACAAAAACAAGATCTACTAAATAAAGATTCTTTATTTGATAGATTAGTTGTTCATGTCTCCCTTACCTCCGAGTATTAGTACCTCTATCCTATACCTTTCAGGAAATTTTGTCAATAGAAAACAAGTGATTTCAAGATCTAAAATCCAAAAACAGGTCCATAGAGAGTCAATACGTGTTTGACATGTTCGTAGTGGAACTTGTCATAGTTGCGCCAAGCAGCACGAGCTTGATCATTTAGTTTTAGGCTCCCTAGTCCAATCAGAAGACTGGTGCGTTGGTAAAATTTCTCAAGGTCGATTAAGATACTGTTGTCCAGCATTTCTGCTTTTTTTAGTTCCTTAAGCGTGGTGTTCAGCAGCTCTTGCAGTCGAAGATCATCAGCTGTTCCTTGTTTGCAGCTTTGGAAGCTTTTATTTAACTCGGAAAGGAGTTGGTAAGCTTCAGTGATGAGTGCTTTGTCTTCCATATGAGCATCCTCCTTGCTCTGATCTATTCTTGCCTATAGTATAGCACTAATAGGAAAGTTTGTCATAGTAAATATGTTAAAAAATGAGATTTTAATATCAAAGTTTGGGAGGCTGACTTATAGCCTTTTCATGGTATAATCAAGTGAGTACATCTTTATGGAGGAAATATGAAGTTAAATATTCAAGAAATTCGTAAGCAACCTGAAGGCCTGCATTTTGAACAAGCTTTAGACCTGGCAGCAGACTTGCGTAAACGGAACCAAGAGATTTTAGATGTCAAAGATATCCTTGCAGTGGGGAAGGTACAGTACGAAGACCGTCTGTATTTCTTAGACTATCAGTTGTCATATACCATTGTCCTTGCTTCCAGCCGCAGTATGGAGCCAGTTGAGTTGGCTGAATCTTATCCAGTCACAGAAGTTTTCATGGAAGGAGCGACCAACCAACTAGACCAGGAAGTTCTAGATGATGATTTGGTCTTGCCTATCGAAAATGGGGAAATCGACCTTTCTGAGAGCGTAGCAGATAATATTCTGCTCAATATCCCTATCAAGGTCTTGACGGCAGAAGAAGAGGCGGGCCAAGGTTTTGTGTCAGGAAATGACTGGCAAATCATGACTGAAGACGAATATCAAGCTCAACAAACAGTCAAGAAAGAAGAAAACAGTCCATTTGCTGGCTTGCAAGGACTGTTTGATGGAGACGAGTAGATGGTTTTATCCAAGAAACGTGCCCGTCATGTCATTGAGGAAATAATTGCCCTCTTTCCAGATGCTAAGCCTAGTCTTGATTTTCGCAATCATTTTGAACTCTTGGTTGCAGTGATGCTGTCAGCTCAGACCACAGATGCAGCGGTAAATAAGGCCACGCCAGGTCTCTTTGCTGCTTTTCCAACGCCGCAAGCCATGTCTGTAGCGACAGAGAGTGAAATTGCTTCACACATTTCTCGCCTGGGACTGTATCGAAATAAGGCCAAATTCCTTAAAAAATGTGCCCAACAGTTACTAGATGATTTTGATGGTCAAGTGCCTCAGACACGAGAGGAATTAGAAAGTCTAGCGGGTGTTGGTCGTAAAACAGCAAATGTCGTCATGAGTGTGGGGTTTGGAATTCCTGCTTTTGCAGTGGATACTCATGTGGAGCGTATCTGTAAGCATCACGATATCGTTAAAAAATCAGCTACGCCACTTGAAGTAGAAAAACGTGTCATGGATGTTCTGCCACCAGAAGAATGGTTAGCAGCTCACCAGGCCATGATTTACTTTGGACGAGCTATCTGCCATCCCAAAAATCCAGAATGTGACCACTATCCCCAACTGTATGATTTTAGTAATGTTTAAGGGGGCTCTGAAAAAGTTTTTGCTTGATTTTAAGGGTGCTTTGTGCTATAGTAAATGATAACTAAATAGTCCTTTAAACCTGTCCCGTGAGGCAGGCAAGGAGCGCGATAAAGTAGAAGGGTGAAGTCTATACTGTATACAGTAGGGCTCGCTTAGCTATACATTTCAAGTCTCCTTGTAGAAGGAGACTTTTCTTTTTGGAGGTTTGTCATGAAGACAAAAGAAGTTGTAGACGAATTGACTGTCAAACGAGCGATTACGCGAATTACTTATGAGATTATTGAGCGCAATAAAGATTTGAATAAAATTATCCTAGCTGGGATAAAAACGCGTGGTGTTTTCATCGCTCATCGTATCAAAGAACGCTTGGAGCAGTTGGAAAACATCACTGTTCCTGTTGTGGAATTGGACACCAAGCCTTTCCGTGATGATGTTAAAAGCGGAGAAGATACTTCTTTGATTTCTGTTGATGTGACAGACCGTGAAGTTATCTTGGTGGATGATGTACTCTATACAGGCCGTACTATCCGTGCTGCTATTGATAATATTGTTGGACATGGTCGTCCTGCGCGCGTGAGTTTAGCGGTGTTAGTTGATCGTGGACATAGAGAATTGCCTATCCGTCCAGATTACGTTGGGAAAAATATTCCAACTAGTCGTTCTGAAGAAATCATCGTAGAGATGACAGAACTTGATGGCCAAGACAGAGTTCTGATTACTGAAGAAGCTTAGAAAGCTGAAGGAGTAGCCATGTCAGAAAATCAACAAGCATTGAACCATGTGGTTTCCATGGAAGACCTTACAGTTGATCAAGTGATGAAATTGATCAAACGAGGAATCGAGTTTAAAAACGGGGCCCAACTTCCCTACGAGAACAAACCTATCGTATCGAATCTCTTCTTTGAAGATTCTACACGGACACATAAGTCCTTTGAAGTGGCAGAGATTAAGCTAGGGCTCGAGCGACTGGACTTTGATGTGAAGACTAGTTCGGTTAATAAGGGTGAGACATTGTATGATACCATCTTGACCCTATCTGCTCTAGGAGTGGATGTCTGTGTGATTCGCCACCCAGAGGTTGACTATTACAGAGAGTTGATTGCGAGTCCATCGATTACGACCTCCATTATCAATGGTGGGGATGGTTCGGGACAACATCCTAGCCAGAGCTTGCTTGATTTGATGACTATTTATGAGGAATTTGGTCACTTTGAGGGTCTCAAGGTTGCTATTGCAGGTGACTTGGACCACTCACGTGTTGCCAAATCAAATATGCAGATTTTGAAACGCTTGGGAGCTGAACTGTACTTTGCAGGACCTGAGGAATGGAGAAGTCAAGAGTTTGCGGACTATGGACAGTTTGTAACTATTGATGAGATTGTTGATCAGGTGGATGTTTTGATGTTACTCCGCGTTCAACATGAACGCCACGAAAGTGGAGCGGTCTTTTCAAAAGAAGACTACCATGCTCAACACGGTTTGAACCAAGAACGCTATAATCGCTTAAAAGAAACAGCAATCATTATGCATCCGGCTCCAGTTAATCGAGATGTGGAAATTGCTGACCACTTGGTTGAAGCACCAAAATCACGCATTGTCCAACAAATGACCAACGGTGTCTTTGTTCGAATGGCAATTTTAGAATCCGTATTGGCGAGTAGAAACGCCAACTAAAACACAAGACGTTAAAAGACGCCAGTGAGCGTCCACGAGAGGTGAAAATATGACAAAAAGACTTCTAGTATTAGAAGATGGCACAGTTTTTGAAGGCAAGGCCTTCGGAGCAGATATAGATGTAACAGGCGAAATCGTCTTTAACACAGGGATGACCGGCTATCAAGAATCCATTACAGACCAGTCTTATAATGGACAAATCTTAACCTTTACTTATCCTTTGGTGGGAAACTATGGAATTAACCGTGATGATTACGAATCCATCATTCCAACTTGTAAGGGAGTTGTCGTTTTTGAAGAGGCGCGTCGAGCTAGTAACTGGCGCAACCAAATGACCTTGGATGAATTTTTGAAAGCCAAGAAAATTCCAGGTATTTCAGGGATTGATACGCGTGCACTTACCAAGATTATCCGTAAGCATGGTACCATGCGTGCAACCTTGACTCACGTTGGGGACAGCATGGACCATGTGACGGATCAGCTCCAAGCAACCGTCTTGCCGACAGACAATATCAAGCAGGTTTCTACTAAAACTTCCTATCCAGCTCCTGGAGTTGGTTTGAGTGTGGTCTTAGTAGACTTTGGTCTCAAACACTCCATCCTACGCGAACTTTCGAAACGGAACTGTAACGTTACGGTTGTTCCGTATTCAACGACAGCAGAAGAAATTCTCCACCTAAATCCTGATGGAGTTATGTTGTCAAATGGTCCAGGTAACCCAGAAGACGTTCCAGAAGCACTGGACATGATTCGTGGTGTGCAAGGGAAAATCCCAATCTTCGGAATTTGTATGGGGCACCAACTCTTTGCTATGGCAAACGGGGCTAAGACATACAAGATGAAATTTGGTCACCGTGGATTTAACCACGCGGTACGTGAGATTGCAACAGGACGTGTAGACTTTACTAGCCAAAACCATGGTTATGCAGTCAGCCGTGAGGACTTGCCAGAGCATTTGATCATCACCCACGAAGAAATCAATGACAAGTCAGTTGAAGGAGTTCGCCACAGATACCAACCAGGTTTTTCTGTACAATTCCACCCAGACGCAGCTCCTGGTCCACACGACGCAAGCTACCTATTTGATGAATTTATCGAGATGATGGAAGCTTTTAAACAAGCAAACTAAGAACGAGTAAAAGCTCATCGGAGAATTTATGTAACTGAACACGGACGGAAAGCTCGGAATTTAGAGAAACCAACTTGGATTGTCAATACTTCCTTGGTTTCCTAAAATTCAATCGCTCTCAATTCGCCCTTTGTATCTTTATTTAATGTCGCTCTGTGAGGCGACGAATAGAAAGGCAGGTCGTTTCTTTTAGTCGCTATCATGCGAACTAAAAACTCCCTGCACTAGATTTTTTATCGAAAAAATATCGTTTCTCTAAAAAATCGTCGTTGAATTTATTTAATGTCGCTCTGTGAGGCGACGAATAGAAAGGAGAAGGGTGGTCCGTATTTGCTGAACTGAATACGGGCTACGGACGGTGCTAAAAAGATAGTTATTCCTAGAACTGATAGTTCTTCGTCATAACTCCTATTTTAGCTTTGTCCGCTTGACGCCCTTAATATCTTATAAATGCCTAAACGTACTGATATTCAAAAAATTATGGTGATTGGTTCTGGTCCGATTATTATTGGTCAGGCTGCTGAGTTTGACTACGCTGGGACCCAGGCCTGCTTGTCTTTGAAAGAGGAAGGTTATGAGGTTGTCTTGGTGAACTCAAATCCTGCCACCATCATGACGGATAAGGAGATTGCGGACAAGGTCTACATCGAACCGATTACACTTGAGTTTGTGACACGTATTCTCCGTAAGGAACGTCCTGATGCTTTGCTTCCAACTCTTGGAGGTCAGACAGGACTCAATATGGCCATGGAATTGTCTAAAAACGGTATTCTAGATGAATTGGGAGTAGAGCTTCTAGGTACTAAATTATCTGCCATCGACCAAGCGGAGGACCGTGACCTCTTTAAACAATTGATGGAAGAGCTTGAGCAGCCGATCCCTGAATCTGAAATTGTCAACACAGTGGAAGAAGCTGTTGCCTTTGCGGCATCAATCGGGTACCCTGTTATCGTTCGTCCAGCCTTTACCCTTGGTGGTACTGGTGGTGGTATGTGTGCCAACGAAGAAGAATTACGTGAAATCGCTGAAAATGGGTTGAAACTGTCACCTGTTACCCAATGTTTGATTGAACGTTCAATCGCAGGTTTCAAGGAAATCGAGTACGAAGTCATGCGCGATTCAGCTGACAATGCCCTCGTTGTTTGTAACATGGAAAACTTTGACCCAGTTGGGATTCATACAGGGGATTCTATCGTATTTGCTCCTGCACAAACCATGTCAGACTATGAAAACCAAATGCTACGTGACGCGAGCTTGAGCATTATCCGCGCACTCAAGATTGAAGGTGGGTGTAACGTTCAGCTGGCCCTTGATCCGCATAGCTTCAAGTACTATGTTATCGAAGTAAACCCTCGTGTATCGCGTTCGTCAGCCCTTGCTTCTAAGGCGACGGGTTATCCGATTGCCAAATTGGCTGCTAAGATTGCCGTCGGTTTGACATTGGATGAGGTTATCAACCCAGTTACAGGTTCAACCTATGCCATGTTTGAGCCAGCCCTTGACTACGTGGTTGCGAAAATTCCACGTTTCCCATTTGACAAGTTTGAAAAAGGTGAGCGTCGTCTTGGAACTCAGATGAAAGCGACTGGGGAAGTCATGGCTATTGGTCGTAACATTGAGGAGTCACTTCTCAAGGCATGTCGCTCTCTTGAAATTGGAGTTCACCACAATGAAATGCCTGAACTTGCATCTGTTTCTGATGATGCCTTGATTGAAAAGGTTGTCAAGGCCCAAGATGACCGTCTCTTCTACGTATCAGAAGCTATTCGCCGTGGTTACACGCCAGAAGAAATCGCTGAGCTTACGAAGATTGATATCTTCTATCTAGATAAACTCTTACACATCTTTGAAATTGAGCAAGAATTGGGTGCCCATCCACAAGATCTAGACGTTTTGAAAACTGCCAAACTTAATGGATTTTCAGACCGTAAGATTGCTGAACTCTGGAATACTACAGCTGACCAAGTTCGCCAGCTTCGTTTGGAAAACAAGATTGTCCCAGTCTACAAGATGGTCGATACTTGTGCGGCGGAGTTTGACTCTGAAACACCATATTTCTATTCAACCTATGGTTGGGAAAATGAATCTATCAAGTCTGACAAGGAATCCGTTCTAGTCCTAGGTTCAGGTCCAATCCGTATCGGACAAGGGGTTGAGTTTGACTACGCAACCGTTCACTCTGTTAAGGCGATTCAGGCTGCTGGTTATGAAGCTATCATCATGAACTCAAATCCAGAGACCGTTTCAACAGACTTCTCGGTATCAGACAAACTTTACTTTGAGCCATTAACTTTTGAAGATGTTATGAATGTCATTGATTTGGAGCAACCAAAAGGCGTTATCGTTCAGTTCGGTGGTCAAACAGCTATCAACCTTGCAGAGCCCTTGGCAAAAGCAGGTGTGACCATTCTTGGTACCCAAGTAGCTGACCTAGACCGTGCCGAAGACCGTGACCTCTTTGAGCAAGCCCTTAAAGACTTGGATATTCCACAGCCACTAGGACAAACAGCAACTAATGAAGAAGAAGCGGTGCTTGCTGCTCGCAAGATTGGTTTCCCAGTCCTCGTTCGTCCATCTTATGTCTTGGGTGGACGTGCTATGGAAATCGTCGAAAACGAAGAAGACCTTCGTTCTTACATGCGTACCGCTGTTAAGGCCAGTCCAGACCACCCAGTCCTTGTTGACTCTTACATCGTTGGGCAAGAGTGTGAAGTGGATGCCATCTCAGACGGAGAAAATGTCCTCATCCCTGGTATCATGGAGCATATCGAACGTGCCGGTGTCCACTCAGGTGACTCAATGGCCGTTTACCCACCACAAACCTTGTCTCAAAAGGTGCAGGAAACCATCGCAGACTATACTAAACGCCTAGCAATCGGCCTTAACTGTCTTGGGATGATGAACATTCAGTTTGTCATCAAGGATGAGAAAGTCTATGTTATTGAGGTAAATCCACGTGCCAGCCGTACGGTTCCATTCCTTTCTAAGGTAACCAATATTCCTATGGCTCAGGTAGCGACCAAGCTCATTCTTGGGCAAAGTCTTGAAGAACTTGGCTACCAAGATGGACTTTATCCAGAAAGCACTCGCGTTCATATCAAGGCGCCAGTCTTCTCCTTTACCAAGCTAGCTAAGGTAGACAGCTTGTTAGGTCCTGAAATGAAGTCAACAGGGGAAGTTATGGGTTCTGATACTACTTTGGAAAAAGCTCTCTATAAGGCTTTTGAAGCTTCTTACCTGCACTTGCCAACCTTTGGAAATGTTGTCTTTACCATCGCTGATGATGCCAAAGATGAAGCCTTGGACTTGGCTCGTCGTTTCCAAAATATTGGCTACGGTATCCTTGCAACAGAAGGGACAGCTGCTTTCTTTGCTAGTCATGGACTTCAAGCCCAACCTGTTGGTAAGATTGGTGATGATGATCAGGATATTCCAAGCTTTGTTCGTAAAGGGAAAATCCAAGCGATCATCAATACTGTCGGAACCAAACGAACTGCTGATGAAGATGGTGAACAAATCCGCCGTTCAGCTATCGAACATGGTGTACCACTCTTTACAGCCCTAGATACAGCTAATGCCATGCTTAAGGTACTTGAAAGCCGTAGCTTCGTTACAGAAGCAATTTAACTAAGAAAAAAGAGAAGACTCCAAGTCTTCTCTTTTTTGATGGGAGTATAAAAACAATAAGGAATTTCTTGACAAAGACAATAAAGGGGTTTACAATGTTCTAAAAGAAGCAAGGAGGACCTAAAGATGATTATTTCAACTACGGGGATCGAAGGAAAGAAAATCATAGAATACAAAGGAATTGTCTTTGGCGAAGTGGTTGCTGGGGTTAATATGTTCAAAGATATGGCGGCTGGTTTCCGTAATATTTTTGGCGGTCGTGCTAGTAGTTATGAAGGCGAATTAACCCAAGCGAGAGAAGAAGCTCTAGCAGAAATGATGGCGCGTGCAAGTGAACGTGGCGCAAATGCTATCATTGGGGTTAAGATGGACTATGAAACCTTAGGTGCTGAGAATGGTATGCTGATGGTTACCTGTAGCGGAACAGCAGTGGTGCTTGAGCCCTGATTTGAAGAAAGAAAAAAGAACAGTTGAAACTGTTCTTTTTATTCTTATTTGAGACCGTATTTTTTGTTGAAACGATCCACGCGTCCATCTGCTTGAGTGAACTTTTGACGTCCAGTGTAGAATGGGTGTGAGTCTGATGAAATTTCCACACGGATCAATGGGTAAGTTTCGCCTTCGAACTCAACAGTTTCGTTAGAGCGTTTTGTTGAACCGCTAAGGAATTTGTAACCAGTAGTTGTGTCCATGAAGACAACTGGGCGATATTCTGGATGGATATCTTTTTTCATTTTGCAATATTTCCTTTCTGCCATGGTCTCTTTGCGAGCCATAGATTGTTACCTTACTAGTCTATCAGATTCTGGTAAGTTTGGCAAGTCTTTTCCCTGATTTTATTAAAAATCTTGATAAAAAATCACTCCAGTGTTTACTGGAGCGAGGGTAGAAGAATGATTAGTTCTCTTGATTTGGAGCTTTTTCTTCTTGTTGATTTTTTACTTCTGTTTCTTTTACTGGTTCTACGTTTTCTGCTGCTGATTCAGCTTCTTTTTCAGATTCAGTAGCTTCTGTTTCTGTTGATTCTGTTACAGTTTCAGCTTCAGCCTCTGTTTCTGTTGGTTCGGCTACTGGCTCAGCTTCTGTTTTTGTTTCAGATTCAGTAGTTTCTTCTTTTACTGGTTCTGCGTTTTCTGCTGCTGATTCAGCCTCCACATTAGCTGGTTCCTTAGCTTCTTCTGTTTGCTCGGTTTCCTCTTTAGCAGTCTCTGTTTTCTCAGCAGTAGTTTCTTCTTTTTTACGTTCTTGAGATTCTTTTTTGATTTCTTCGACTGCAGTTTTAACGGTAGAGCTTGTTACACGTCCGACAGTTTGAGCAAAATCTTTACCAGACTCAGCTAATTCAGTAAATGATTCTTTTGTAATTTTACCACCTGACATTGCCAAGAGACCAGTTACAACTAGTGCAATGCTAGCAAGAATAGCCAAAATCAAACCAAAGCCGATTGAAATGCCATATCCACCAAAGTTAGACATGTACTTATTTACATTAAAGAGACTATTTAGTGTAACGAGAGTTGCAATTGCACCCGCAACAATGACACCAATTGAGAACCCTTTAGGCATTGCTTTATTCATGTTATTCAAGCACGCAAGAACAATAGACACAATAGCCGCGATAATGACAAACCACCCATCTCCTTGGTAACCATTCACACTATAGGACCCAAAAGAACCTGCATTTAAACTAGCCCATGGCAAGAGTGAACCAAGGATGGCTACTCCAGCAGAAATGAGAATATACAAACGATTTTTTTCCATTATTATGTCTCCTTTTATTCAGTTTGATTTATTATACCATAAACTGAGGTACAAAGAAACCGTATATTTTAAGAATCTAGCATATAAAAGGCCAAGAAAATTCTTCTTAGCCTTGGTGCATCTGTAGAGCCTCTTTCAGCTCTTTGTATATTTGTTCGTTTTCTTCTAGACTATAGGAATTGGCGCCACTGGCTAATGGATGCCCTCCCCCGTCGTGTCGTTTGGCTATCTCATTGATAGGAGTGATTTTACTGCGCATACGTACACGGAAGTGACCATCAGCTTGTTCAACAAAGATAGCCCAAGCCTTAACGGTATCAATTCGACCAGGTGCTCCGACAATCGCAGCCGTTTCAGCATCCGTAACCTTATATTTTTCCAAGATGTCTTGAGTAAGAAGAACGCGTGCAGCCCCATTCTCATCAACTTCTAAATGATCATAGACAAAGCCTTGCAATTTTGCAATCTTGAAGCTCATGGTATCCATTTGACGAGACAATCCAGCAAAGTCAAAATCAATTTCTCGGAGCTGGCCAGCTATTCTAAAGGTTCGAGCACTAGTTGACGGGTAGAGAAAACGCCCTGTGTCCCCGACAATTCCTGCATAGAGAAGTCGTGCCGCTTCACTAGACAAAGCTAGCTGATTTTCTTGAGCAAATAATGCAATCATCTCACTGGCACTGCTTGAACTTGTATCCACCCAAGATAGGTCACCGTAGATATCATCATTTGGATGGTGATCGATTTTGATGGTGAAAGCAGCTTGTTCGTAGCGTTTATCATCGATACGAGGACGATTCGCTGTATCACAAATAATAGCAAGAGCTCCTTGGTAGTCATTGTCTTGGACAGTATCCATTTCCGCCATCCAGGTTAGAGTTGGTTCGTTATAACCGACTGCTTTGATGGTCTTTTCTGGAAAATGGTGTGTGAGAAGAGCTTTTAAACCTACCTGACTCCCTAAGGCATCTGGATCTGGTTTCATATGACGATGAATGATAATGGTATCGTATTCTTTGATTTTCTCTAAAATTTGCTGGCAAATTTCCATAAGTAACCTCAATTCTTTCTCATTTCATTGTAGCACAAGAATTTTTATTTTTAAAATGAAAAAGATATGATATAATGGAGAAAGATAAATTGAGGAGGACGATATGGCATTAGCAAAAATTGTATTTGCCAGTATGACCGGTAATACCGAAGAAATTGCAGATATTGTAGCAGATAAATTGCGTGACTTGGGCTTGGATGTCGATGTTGATGAATGTACGACTGTTGACGCTTCAGACTTCTTGGAAGCGGATATCGCAATTGTTGCGACTTACACTTACGGAGATGGAGAATTGCCAGATGAGATGATGGACTTCTACGAAGACCTAGCTGATCTCAACTTGAATGGCAAAATCTACGGAGTGGTCGGTTCAGGAGATACCTTCTACGACGAATTCTGTAAGGCTGTTGATGACTTTGATCGTGTATTTGTAGCGACAGGAGCAGAAAAAGGTTCGGAGTGTGTTAAAGTGGACCTCTCTGCCGAAGAAGAAGACATCGAACGCTTGGAACAATTCGCAGAAGAATTGGCTGCAAAAGTAGGATAAGAATCAAACTGCGCTGACTGGAAGAAGTCGGTGCGTTTTTTTATTAGTTTTTTTGGGATTTTACTAGCCTATTTAGAGGCTTTTTGATACAATAATTCAAATAAAGGAGGAGATGCCATGGATTTAGATATTATTCGGCAAGAAATTGATCAAATTGACAATCAAATCGTCAAGCTCCTAGAAGAACGAATGCACTTGGTTGAGGGTGTAGTTGCCTATAAGAAAGCCTCAGGAAAACCTGTTTTAGATACTAAGAGAGAAGCAGTTATTTTTGAAAAGGTTAGAAGTCGTGTAGAGGATAAGCGATATCAGGAGACTATTGTTGCGACTTTTTCAGACATTCTCAAACGTTCGCGTGATTATCAGGATCAAAATATCAAATGAAAAAAGAACAATTCTATCCGCTAGGAATTTTTCTGGCTGCAATGTTGGGTGGCCTTGCCCGCTATCTCATTTCCACTTGGTTACCAGCTAGCCCAGACTTTCCTTGGGGGACCCTTCTCGTCAACTATCTGGGCATTTTCTGCTTGGTCTATCTGGTGAAAGGCTATCTGGTCTATAAGGGAACTAGTAAAGGCTTGGTTTTGGCGCTGGGGACGGGTTTTTGTGGAGGTTTAACAACCTTTTCTAGTCTACTCTTGGATGCTGTGAAATTGCTCGATACTGGGCGTTATCTGAGCTTAGGCATCTACTTATTTTTGAGCATTGGTGGAGGGCTGCTCTTGGCTTATGTTCTAGGGAGGAAGAAATGGTAATCGTTTATCTTGCAATCGCCTGCGGGCTTGGAGCCCTGGTGCGTTATTTCTTTTCCCGCTATAATCAAGCTTCTAAATTGCCACTGGGCACTCTCATAGTCAATCTTCTAGGATGTTTTTTGATTGGTCTACTCTACAATCATGTGGAGTCCAAGGAAGTCTATGCCATCCTAGCGACAGGTTTTTGTGGAGGGTTAACGACCTTTTCTACCTTGAATGACGAGCTGCAAAGACTGTTAAGTGACAAGAAGGTATTTTATAGCTATTTTCTCTTAACTTATATAGGCGGTTTTCTAGCGATTTTTTTAGGAATTCTGCTATAAATTTCTTTACTTTTAGGTGGAAATTTGGTAAACTGTATCTTGTGTGTAATGGACGCACAAAAATACAGTTTATCCGCTGAGGAAGGTTCCTCAAGATTGACAAAGATAGGAGAATAAAATGAATCCATTAATCCAAAGCTTGACTGAAGGTCAACTTCGTACAGATATCCCATCATTCCGTCCTGGTGACACTGTTCGTGTACACGCGAAAGTTGTCGAAGGTAACCGTGAACGTATCCAGATTTTTGAAGGTGTTGTTATCGCACGTAAAGGTGCTGGTATCTCAGAAAACTACACAGTTCGTAAAATCTCTAACGGTGTAGGTGTTGAGCGTATCTTCCCAATCCACACTCCACGTGTTGAAAAGATCGAAGTTGTTCGTTACGGTAAAGTACGTCGTGCGAAATTGTACTACTTGCGTGCTCTTCAAGGTAAAGCAGCTCGTATCAAAGAAATCCGTCGTTAATTCGACTAAAAAACTCTGCTTACCCAGCAGGGTTTTTCTCTAGCTCCCTTAGTTCAATGGATATAACAACTCCCTCCTAAGGAGTAGTTGCAGGTTCGATTCCTGCAGGGGGCAGTAATTCAATCAAAAAGCACTGAATGATCAGTGTTTTTTTTGTCTTAAAATTGAAACCATTTCAGATGAAAATGGAGGTGTGGTATAATAGGAGAAAGTATAAGTGCTTATTTGAAGGGGAATTTCAGTATAAGGATTTAGTTTTCTGAGAAAAATAATGATGTTTGAGTAAAGAAGGAAATGGAATGAAAATTTCTGGGACAAGTGGTAACGTTACTTTTGACTATGAAAATGGCTATGTTCTAAAAGCAGAGGGAGAGTTGTTGACTGGTGGTAGCTTTATTGTATATAGGTCAAGCATACAGAACTGGGAGCCACCTTACAATAACATTCCTATCACACAGAATGAGATAGATAAACTTGTCGAGGAAGTGAACTCCATGATGACGGAGCAATCAATTCAGATCGAATTTATCTGAGTTAGAGTAGGAGAAGGATGATGAAAATCGATTACAGTGAACGGATAGTCATATGGGATTGGAATGGTTGTGTAATAAAGATAGAACTACCAGATATCATTCATGCGGAATATAATAAAGATGAGAACATGGTGATGGTTTATAGTGGGGAAAATCTTATTAACAAAATCGTTTTCTACTATAGTTTAGAAGGAAAACTATTAGGGCGACAAAATGTAGAGGAAGGGAGACTAGATTGGAATCATAATGGGAAGCATCAGGTTATTTTTCAACATTTACATCATCTTCGATTTAGTCCTAAATATCAGCGTATCTTCAGTATATTTCGCTCATTCAGCGATTTTGACCTTCCATCAGAACTAGAGGTTTATAATTTAGAAGGTGATAAAATCGACCAAATTGAATCTCCTGCAGGGTTTACTATGCTATATATTTCTGAGATAAGTAAAGAAAAACTGAGAATTGTATGTGAAGCTCTTAATGAAGATTGTTTTGATAAATTTGGTCGAAGTGATTTCTATTTTAATGTGGATTTAGAAACTAGAAAATGGATAAAAGATGGCGTAGCCTATTGAGGAAGAGAAAAATAATCCTGATTTTATGATATTCTGGTTGAGAGAATAACTTGCACTAGGAGAATACAAATGAAACCAACAAAACTACAATGGGAAGATGTTATCCAGTTCGAAGAAGTAAAAGGTTACGGTCAGCATATCTGGAAAGATGAGGACAAGTATTATTTAGTTTTAGAAGAGGGAACCGTAGTTTCTTGGTTAGTTGTCTATGAATTACCACAAGAATTATTTACCTTACTAGAGAGTGGAGAACGGACGCTACTTGAAATATCTTGGAAGGTTCAAAACGATTGTTGGCCACCAACGGAAGAAGAAAAGAACGAAATTAGAAAAGATAGAGCTAGAAAAAAGCCAATTGTACTGATTTCCAACCGTAAAAATCAGTTGCTTTTTAGTAATAAAGAACTTGAAATACTTATTCCCCAAGCTGAAGAACAATGGATAGAATCAATGGGCAAACTTCCAGATGATTATGTATCACCACTTAAGTAAGGAATGTATAAATGAAACCAACAAGACTACAATGGGAAGATGTTATCCAGTATGAAGAAGTAAAAGGTTACGGTCAGCATATCTGGAAAGATGAGGACAGGTATTATTTAGTTTTAGAAGAGGGAACCGTAGTTTCTTGGTTAGTTGTCTATGAATTACCACAAGAATTATTTATCTTACTAGAGAGTGGAAAACGGACTCTGCTTGAAATATCTTGCAAAGTTAAGCACGATTATTGGCTACCGACAGAAGAAGAAAAGAACGAAATTAGAAAAGATAGAGCTAGAAAAAAGCCAATTGTGCTGATTTCCAACCGTAAAAATCAGTTGCTTTTTAGTGATAAAGAACTTGAAATGCTTATTCCCCAAGCCGAACAACAATGGATAGAATCAATGGGCAAACTTCCAGATGATTATGTATCGCTACTCAAGTAAAAGAGATATATAATGAAACTGAATTCCAGATATTAGAGAGCTCTAATCCAGTTCACTGAAGCTATGAAAAAGCTTATATCATTTGATTATGGTTAGAAAGGGAGTGGAAATGATAGAAAAGAATAAACATTATACTGGACTAGTTCATCTAGGAGAGTTTAAGAACAAATTAGTTTACTATGACTTAAAGACAAAGAAATTGTTTTTTTCGATTCCAGAAAGAACTTCTAAGAGTCAACAGTACGTTATTCTTTCTCTGGTATTGCTATTTCTTCCTTTTATCAGATTTCTGAATGGATTAACAATCTTTAGTATATCTGCTCACAAGTATCTTTATTTGGTTTTATTCTCTTGTCTTTCCTTACTTTTCGGGAAATTGCTGGATGTCTATTTTAAGAAAGATTTGGATTTGTATCCGGCTCTATTTACAGATTTGGAGTATTTAGAATTCCTAGAGGTAGTAAAGAAAAGTGGAGCTGTTGTTTCTTCCGTAATTCGTGGTAGCTTTATTAGTTTGTTAGTATCTTTAGTCGTCTTCCTGTTATATCCTAGTTTTTTGCCATTATTTTTCCACTCGATGCTTTTGTTTATTCTCTATTTGTGTTTAGCCAATAATTTGCACAAGCGAAAGAGGGTAATGGGGAGCTTGATAAGAAATGTGCGCACCAACTAGATCTTTTTTGCCTATGATAAAGAAGAATTAAAAAAGTAAAGAAAGTTGATTTATATGACAACAGAAATATTGCAATACAAAAATTGTACGGTATTAAAAAACAATAATGATTATGAGATTCTGTGGAGTAGAGGGAAAGAAGTGCTTAATTTTCCCATTAGCCAAGAATTAGCAGAACGTGTTTCAAAATCAGAACAAGATTCTTTAGAAGTAATGTTTTATTGTGAACACCATCGTTGGCCAAAGGCAGATGAGTTAAATGATTATAATCATTCAGATACGATTGTACATAAAGGCGATGGATTTGTTGTATATGAGACAAATGGTTATTACGAAATTGGCTTCTTTAAAGAAATTGGAGGAGCCATGGGTCCAGAAGTTTGCTATCCTATCAATAAGGAACTGATGGATAAAGCATTTGAATCTTCTAGGGGAGCATATGAAGTCATGATTTATGCTGAAACAGGGCACTGGCCTTTATAGTAAAGTGGATGACATCATAAGAACAGACAAAAAATAGGGAAAACTAATCAGTAGACATTTGGTAAGAAACAAAGGAGATGAGAATGGAATCAATTTATGTAAGTCAAAAAGACATGTTGGAAATCTGTCAAGATGGTGATAAGTATTTCTTGAGTTATCCAACTTTCAATATTACCTGCCCAGAAGTGATTAGAGAAATTCCCAAAGAAGCTGTAGATAGTTATATGTCGGGAGAACATGATGGTGAAGAATTAATTAATTATGCTAATTTCGGATTTTGGAAATCAAAAATTAGTCAAGAAGATGCTAACATACAATTTTTAAGAGATAATCCAGAATTTCTTCTTATTGATACAGATAGAAAGAGACACTATTTTTCCGAAAAAGAATTTGAAGAACTGTTACAAAAAGCAATTTCCTCAGAGCTCAAGCCAACTGAACTTGATGCAATTGGTATAGTTGATAATCATTTAGAGCTTCTTCTGGTGGATCCAGTCGGCTGGCAGAAAGAGATAGAAGCAGTCCATCTAGAAATTCTGCAAGAAAAAATGAATAATTACATTCACTTCCTCGAAAGCAAGCAGTATGTGGCACGATACGGTGATAAGTTTGACAAAAAAGTCATCCATATCACATTCCAGTATTCTCCATCTGACAATGGATTGGCCTTTCTTGCTGCGGTTCAGAAGGTGTTACAACTCACTGATATGAGTTTGAAGGTAGAATTGCCAGAGTGAGTTAGAAAATGAGAAGGCCTTTGTCTTCTCTTTTCTAATATTCTTAAACTTTTGCAATCTTTTCTGGACTAGATTTGTAATATGGTATAATGTAAAAAAGTGCTTTCTGATTAATGGCTATAAAACTTGATATAGTAAGAGAACTACTCTATCAGTTTAGCTCATATCATTTAGAATTGAGAGGGTCGACTATGTTAACATTAAGCCATGTGATTGAAGATACCTACAATGTTGAGGTGGACTATTATACGCCTCTTACTATTGAATGTTCAAGTTTCCCCTCATATATACGAAAAGCTTACTTCCGTTTAGTAGGCGATAATAGCCTACTTGAGATTGGGATAAATCCAGATTCTTTTCGATTGATGAATATTATACTTGTCCAAGTCTCAAATGTGACTTTAATGGGTGACATGAGTCTAGAAGAAGTGGAAGAGATAGAAGGCATTCCTGTTTTTCGTGATACTATCATGTTTACAAATGGACTACATGATAGGAAACAGTCCTTTGATGTCTTTTTATCTAAAGACTTTTTGAAAATACAGTTGCTTAATCCTAAGGAAACTATGTATCTGACTAATGGGAGAGTAAAATTAGGATTTTCTCAAGATGGAACACTCGTGAGCATCTTGCTCGTAGAACTGACATGTCATGAATATGAAATTTTAAAAAATAGTTTTGAATAGCGATCCAAAAGTCTATTTCCTTGAGTGCTATAAAACTAGACTTATTTGAATAAGGAGAAAAAATGATTAGAGCAAAATATGGTGAAAATATTGTTGTCGCTTTTAAGTACAAAAATCAGTATTCTTGGTATATTTCTGACTTGGAGCTATGGTATATTAATTACGAAGAAGCGGGATATAATGTAGAACATATTGATAAAGAGAGATTGCGCTCCCCGTTTTTATTGCCTGAGAATGTCCTTTATTTTTTAGAGGATATGCAAAAATATAGTTGCGACCTTTCAGAGTTAAGGAAAGTCTTTGCTAATGAGTATAAAAGGGATAAACTGAACGCTATTTATGATTTCGCCCCATCTTTATTTGTAGATATGGACAATTTGTTATTGTACTCAAATTACGTAGAGTCTATTTCTTTTGAAGAGTATGTATCAGCTCCATGGATTGGGAAATATCAATATTTCCTAGATTTAATTCCAAGAGAATATTGGTTTTGGACGGAAATAGGGGAAAATGTGTTTGACCAAAATAAAACAAGTGAATAGAGTAAAGAAAATAAACAAAGGAAGAGACTCCGCTCAACAGTTACCAAGAGTATCAGGAATGGTATGACAAACACGTAAACTAGATTTGGAAGGATATGTAGAAAACTACAGAATAATGAAAAGAGGAATAATAATGCCACAAGAGAGATATCTCCAGATTAAGAAAGAATATAAAGTTCGACTAGTATTAGTAGTTTTTCTTTTAGTCCTTTCTTTTATACTATATTTGTTTATCATTCTAAGTTTTTCTAGACATATCCCATTTATAGCAACAGTTATGGGGACGGTTATTCCTTTTAATCATTTTCTACTGGTCCCAGTTTGGCAAGAGAAAAAAGCGATAGAAGAAGAACATCCTGAATGGAAGAACCTTAGCACAAGTGGAGTCAAGGTTCCCTCATCAGAATCAGATAAAAAGATCCTTCCATTTATTGGAACAGTTCTGGCCTTATTCTTCTCTTTTGCGATGCTCTACAGACCGGTTAAAGTAAATACGAAAATTCCTACTGCTGAGGAAATTAAAAATATGCCTAGATTTGACAATAACTATACTCCAAAGTCAAAAAGTAGTTCGTCCTCTGAACCAGTGTCTAAGTCAGATTTGAACGAGACCTCTTCAACTAATTAGTGATGAGGAATTAAAGAGGGTCATTGATAAAACATTGAAAGATTTCAATGAGAAACGGGAGAAAGAAGAAAATTCAAAAAAGACTGAGTCAGGAAATGAGTGATGTAAGTACGGAAAATTTGTTGTTGTGAATATGGTATAATGGAATACGTGGAGGGATAAAATGGATAAAGAATTTCTAGTTTACCAAAATAAAGTATACTCTAATTTTGTGAATTATATAAATGACTATATCCTACTTTCAAAAGATCCAGCGATGTTGGAAGAAGGCTACGTTCCCTATAGTTTCTATGTAGATGATGCCGGAGAAGGCGTATACGGGAAGCTTGTGCCTTATAGTGAGGTTAGTCAGAGGTATTCGGTTTATGATCGTGTCCTATATAAAGGTCAGGAATTTACAATGGCTGGTCACAAGCGTGGAGATGATGATTTTACAGCACCTGATTCTTATGTGCGACTCCTGGTTTTTGATAAAGAATTTCTAATTGAAAACAATTTAGCTGATGATGCGGAATTATTGGATGAGAAATATGGCCAGACAATGTATGCATCAGGAAAAATCCCTGTCAGCGAAGTAACGATTCTACGTCGTAGAAAGGATTTGCCAGTAGACCGAAGGAGAAAAATATGAAATCAGTTATTTTTACAATAAAAAGTAACCAATCACTAAGAATTGGTGAGGTGCTTCAAGCAGAACTCTTTGAATGTTACAGCGTTTCCGCTAAGGATGCGGGCTTAAAGCCATCTGCAGACTCTCTTATTTCTGATTTCCATTCTGTTCAGTTTGGGGTCAAAGAGAAGTCTAGTTTAGGGTTCCGTCTATCTTTTGATGGTCAAGCTTATCAGGTATCTGTTCCAGATTTGGCGACAGCTTCTGACTGGACTGGGGCCTTGATGTTCTTGAAAACCTTGCTCATTCTCTTAGATGTAACTGTATGTGAACATGATGGTGTGGCGTATGATAAAGATTCTATTCTAGAATTTCATTTCACAGATATTTTCTTATCAGCTCTTTCAGAATTGACTAAGGAAGTAAAAGTCCATCCCATCGTGGAAATTATGGGAGTGAGACGTCCTATTTACCTCAATGAACTCTACCTAGGGCAGATTATCCATGTGCCGGACGAGCAACTCTTAAATAGTTATGACCAGCGTTTGCGCTTTACCCAACAGCTAAATGCTTATTACTCTGAGCAGCAAGTTTTTCAAGTAGAGCAAAATGGAGAGGACATCATTATCCCTATCAATTATCTAAATAGTGAAGGACGAACTATTTTGCCGGCTCAACCAGAGCTAGAACCTCAATATTTACAAGAGTATCGAGGAAGTAAGGTTGCAGTTGCACGACTGTTTATCATGACAGCCGATGGGGAAAAACTAGCCGAGGTTCCTTATCGACAGTTCTTAGAGTCGTTGACCGAGGGCATCTATATGCTAGATGCCAAGTATGTTCTGGTCGACCCAATTTCTCCTGAAACTCTGCACGCTGTCTTGAAAAAGAAAGGATTTTAAGAAAAATTCCTGTTCAGTTAACTTTTTCAGATGTTAGAATGTGATGAGAAAAGAATGAAGTAGATAGTGTGAAGATAACCATCTGAAACGTTTTTCAGATGGTTTTAAGTTTTTCGTATGTTGATTCTACTCATATTTTTTATGCTATAATGAGACTAGAATTAAAACTCTCATTCAACAGGTAAAAATAGCGAACTACTTATGCCAACGATTGACATGCAGGGACATTCTTATGATGATTTTCTATCTGCGATTGAACGTCAAGGCTATTATGAAATCAAAAATCCACGTGTCTATAAGCCTGGTACTAATGAAATTGAGCAAGTTGAAGGAATTTTTAGAATTAACCAATGGAGTAAATCAATGAAGACTTATAGACTAAAAACAGATACTGAGTGGGATATTATGCGATATAAAAAAGCCATTGAAAATCGCAGAGAAGTAGATGCTTTCTTAGGTATGGATCCCGAGTATAGAATTGGTCACCGCGATTCATATTATCAAGATATTACGGATACCCATATTTTGATAGAATACAGCCTTTATCCAATTTATGTAGAGGGAGATTTTGATATTCCAGATCGGATTTTTGATATTTTAAAGGAATTAGCTTCTAGTCAGGATATTATACATTTATATCAAGTTGTATCATTTATCAAAAAACAAGAAGATTTACTGGAAGAATATGATTCTTTACCTTTTATTATTGATGCGGAGGCCATAGTACCTATTGTTCTTGACAGTATTTATAATCTTCCTAATGAGAAAAAGGTGAACTATTATCGTAATATTTGTAATTTAATTGATTCTATGGAACTTTTCAAAAACTGTGATAAAGAGAAAGTAGAATATATCGTTAATGAGCAAAAGAAAGAGGAAAATAAGAATAGAAGAAAAATTAAATCAGTTGCAGAGGTATGGCCAATTGTACTAGACGTTACGAGTATCGATGCGATGGGTGTTGCAGATGACCATCTAGAGTTGTTGTTGATTGATGAAAACAAATGGATAGAGTCATTAGAAGAGGAGCATCTCTTGAAACTTCAAGAAAAACTTAACAACTATATCTACTTCCTCGAAAGCCAACAGTATGTGGCACGATACGGTGATAAGTTTGACAAAAAAGTCATCCATATCACATTCCAGTATTCTCCATCAGACAACGGTCTAGCATTCCTCGTAGCTGTTCAGAAAGTATTGCAACCCACAGATATGAGTTTGAAGGTAGAATTACCAGAGTAAGAAAGGGAGCGGAAACGCTCTCTTTTTGTGGTATAATGGGAGAAGGATTGGACCAAAGTAAATTTAATATGATATTGAGATAGAAAAACTTAAAGATATAGAAGTGATAACGCATCAGGAAATAGTTGATCATTTGCAAAAACGATTTGACCAAGCACAAGTGAGATACAATAATAATCCTTCTAAACAGAATTCTGAACGTCTAACGAACACTAAACGGGATCTTTTTTATGTTGAACGCGACAACGAGGTTTTAATTAAGGTTAAGGGAAGTCTTCCACCCGAATAGTTTACTTTTGAATAAGGAGAAAAAATGACTAGAGAAGAACTTGATAATCTATTTTACACAGTTCCAAACGATGTGGATTATACGGATCTACTCGAAGAAGTAGACTTGGAAGATATTCCAGAAGAAACGATTAACAAACTCATCTCTTTATTATCTAGCGATGATGAATTTTTGCGCTATAAAGCTTCGAGGCTTTTAACTATTTGGGGGCTGAAAGAAGGTTTTGAGGTGTTGACTCAGATGTTTGTTGAAGGAAAGTTAGAAGGTTATATTTTACATAGATTGTATGCTTATGATGATACAAATCGAATTTTATTAGACGATTTATCAAGTTATTGGGCAAGTCAATACGATTTAGGGAATGGGGAAGAAGCTAGAAAAGCTATATTTCCATATATTTGTCAAATTATCAATCAAGCAGAACAGGGTCATTATGATATTTCAAAGTTATACCATTTAATCAGAGAAGAAAAATTTACAGAACATATCCCCCACATCAAACACTTTTTATCGTCCATTATGGATAAGCCAGAAGATAATTATTGGCGAATTCATGATACTTTGAAACTGTTTTTAGAGATTGAACCTGATTATGTGGAGAAGATTCTGGAGGAGAAGGATAAATCACTAGCTGATTTCGGATTGGAGGGAGAGAATGAAAGAAATTAAATTCTATAAGGTAAACGATGCCTACGGTTATATGTCCAATTTTGCTCCTTATCCTTTTTCGGATGGAAATAAAATCTGGCCTACATCGGAACATTATTTCCAGGCTCAGAAATTCTTGGTTCCAGAAATTCAGGAAAAAATTCGCTTGCTGGAGTCACCTATGGATGCTGCTTTGGAGGGACGCAATCGCCAGAATCCGTTACGAAAGGACTGGGAAGATGTCAAGGATGATATTATGCGTTATGCTGTTCGTGAGAAATTTCGTCAAAATCCAGAGATTCTAGAGAAACTAATTGCGACATCTGGTGCAGAATTACTTGAGCATACAAAAAATGATCATTATTGGGCTGACGTGGGAGATGGATCTGGTAAAAATATGCTGGGGAAAATCTTAATGGAAACAAGAGTAGCTTTAAGTCTAGACAATGGTTCTATAAATTAAGAAAGTATTCTGACTTTAAATGAATAACACAGAATTCAAAAAATATCAGTGAAATGTTTGAAAGTATAAAGGCAGTGAAATCATTTTACAAGAATTGAAGGATTTCCAATTTAATCCGGATAATTTTAGAATTGAAAAACCTTCTGCTAATAGAAGCCATAAGTTTGAATAGGAGATAAGATGGATATTTTCGATATTGTTCAAGATGGGACATATAATGAGTTTATAGAAAGTTACAATGGCGACATAATACAAATTGATAAATATACAAACCTTAATTTGTTATGCACGGCAATGCTTAACGATGATTTGCCGGAAGAGAAATTGAAAATTATTAAATATCTGCTGTCTGAGAAGGTAGAGGTCAATTTTTTGTCAAAAAAGGAAAACAGAAATGCTCTTCATTATTTCTTCCAAGCTAATTGGCGGCCCAAAATAGCATATGCATATGAGGTGGTGAAATTACTCATTGAGGCTGGAATTGATGTAAATGCAGTTGACAAATTTGGTTCTATTCCGATGACTTACTCCGTAACGTTATTAAAATTAGCAACGGAAGAGTTAGAACCTCTCTATAAGCTTTTACTGGAGGCTGGTTCGGATTATAAGTTAAAAAATAAATCTGGTAAATCGTGTCTAGACTATGCGGGAGAATACTCTTGGAGAAGTAGTCTGCTTGATATTATAAAGGAGTATGAAGATGGTAGAAATTAGTAACAATGATTTTGGTGGTTTTGTCGTTTCAAACAATATTCTTGATGGAAAAGCTATTCGCTATTCCTATCGTGAAAAATCTGCTATTCCACAATTAAATGGCTGGACACTGTTATCAATCGAAGATGATGAAGCTTACCTAGCTAATTCAAAAAATTTCACAATTTTAGGAGCAAATAGCATTGTAAAAATTGCTCCTGTTATGCTGGAAATTTTTGAAGCCCCATACGGTACCGACTTATGTTGGTTATATGAGGAAGGCGTTCATGTAGGATTTTATGATTTGGTGAGAGATAGAGAAATAACAATCGAAGAAATTGTTCATTGAGTGTCATTTGTATCTCGTCTAAGCCTTTATGATCTAGAGTAAGAGAATTTGTCAGCTAAAGTAGAATAGTTTTTTGAAAAAATTACATTCTGTGTTTTGGATTAATTGAGGAATTTTAAATGGAATTAGAGAAAGAAAAAATACAGGAAAATTTTGAGGAATTTATGTTTTATATTGATGAAACCTTGGATGAAATAAGACAAAAAGCTAGTAAGCAAGGTTATCATCTAGATATGAGTTTAGAAAGCTTGAAGGATTTGGCGCAATTCGTTCGAGAGAATGATGTCAAAAATAATCCTGAAAATATTGATGATTTCTTTAATAGCTGGGTTTATCTTGGAGAGGTTTTTCGCTTGCAAGCCAAAGGAGCCTACTGGACAGTTGGTACTGAAAATCCGAAAAACTTAAATTATGGGTTAGAGTATTTGACAGGTTATAATACAATTGGTTCAGAATTTATTCCCTTATTAATTTTGAATAACTTTACTTTAAGTTCACCGGATAGGTTAAATAATAATTTTTTTTATGAATTAGTATTGAAACGTTTAAATCCTAAACCAATAAATCTAGACCATCTTCTAACAGAAGAGGGGTAAGTTATTTTTGATATCATTTAATTACTTATGAGGTAAATATTTCAGGTGAATATAAGAAGATTATTAAAATGATCAAAGCAGAATTCAAAAAATATCAGTGAAATGTTTGAAAGTGCAAAAACAGAGAAATTGCTTTGTAAGATTAAAGGTCTCCCAGATATGCTGGATGGTTTCAATATGATTTCAGAGGTTGGAAAATGACAGAAGATAAAATTTTAACAAAAGAAGAAGTTCTCCGTGACGGTGTTTGTTTTGAGGATGAACTAGACTGGGGCGGAGAATACTATGAACAAATTGTCTTTGAAAATGAATCAGGAGAAGAGGTTCCTTATACTGGTTTAGCTTATGATTTATATCCAGATGGTCAATTAGAGTTTTATGGGTATATAGATAATGGATATAGGCATGGTCTAGCTGTCTACTTTTATTCTAATGGAAAAATTAAAAGTATTAATAATCAAGACAGAGGTGCAGCCGAAGGAATTCAAAAAGAATATTTTGAAAATGGTGATATTGAGTCAGTTTCTTATTGTATTGCAGGAGGAGAAATTCTCTATAAAAAATATGATGAGACTGGTAAAATTATTGAAGAAAAAACAGAGCCTACCGAAGATGATTTCAAGAGAGCAAAACAG
Organism: Streptococcus oralis; assembly: GCF_023109155.1. Lineage (GTDB taxonomy): Bacteria > Bacillota > Bacilli > Lactobacillales > Streptococcaceae > Streptococcus > Streptococcus oralis_BZ. The sequence goes on from NZ_JALDUA010000001.1 coordinate 770,418, forward strand.
TGGGGTGTTGATTTATCGACTTTAGACATGAATTTGAAGTAGAACAGAATCAATTCAAAAATCAGATAGATCTATCTAATCATTTTGAGGACTAGGAGATTTGTTATGTCGCAGGGGTGGATTAATACCTATTGAAGAGAATGACAAAGAATACGGTCTTGCTTGCCTTGTGGTTATTGACCGGGAAAATCTCCAAGTTGTTGAAGAGGTCAGTTTTCATGATGAAAGTAGAGTTCCCTATCTTCCAGGTTTTCTTGCCTTTAGGGAATTGCATCTGATTTTTAGAAGCAGTTAAACTGTTGAAAATTAAACCTGACCTATGTATGTTTGATGGAAATGGTTATCTGCATCCGCGCCATATGGGAATCGTTACCCATGCCTCCTTTTTCTTAGGTAAACCAACTATCGGTATTGCCAAAAATAACTACCATATTGAAGGGGCAGAATTTTACTTCCTGACAATGACGAAGGAGCCTGTACAGAAATAGGTAAAAACAGTGAGATTTATGGGCAAGTATTAAGGAATTTTCAGAATAAATCAATGGAGTAAATAAATGCAGACATATAAATTGAAAAATAAAGAGAATTATAAATATTTTGTCAAACATTATCTAGAGGTGATGAAGGAAGGGAAAGAAGCAGAAGCATTTCTAGGAACAGAAGATAAGTATCGTTTTCGGCAACGAGATTCTTATGAACTTGACAGCACAGACATTAGCGTATTGATGGAGTATTGTTTATACCCTCTGTATGTAGAAGGTGATGAGGATATAGCAAGAAGAACTTTTGACATCTTGAAAGGTTTTAGCTTATCGGTTGACCTAGTCAAATTAGATAAGGTGACTGATTATATTTTCATTCAAAATAGGCGTTTGAAAAGATATATTAGCCTTCCCTTTGTTATTAAGACTGATGAGTTAGTAAGAAATATTATAGAGAGTATTTCCAATCTATCAGATGAACAGAAGAAAGATTGGTTATATCAAGGGCTGTGTAATGCATTAGACCGTGATCCTTTATACAGGCAGTGTGACGAAGAAAAGGTAGAGAAGATTCTTAAGGAATTTAAGGAAAAATACTACAATCCCCCTAAGGTAGTAGAAACCATTAAAACAGTTGAGGAAATTGTACTAGACGTTACAAGTATCGATGCGATGGGGGTTTCAGATGACCATCTAGAGTTGTTGTTGATTGATGAAAACAAATGGATAGAGTCATTAGAAGAGGAGCATCTCTTGAAACTTCAAGAAAAACTCAATAACTATATCTACTTCCTCGAAAGCAAGCAGTATGTAGCACGATACGGTGATCAGTTTGACAAAAAAGTCATCCATATCACATTCCAGTATTCTCCATCTGATAACGGTTTAGCCTTTCTCGCAGCGGTTCAGAAAGTATTGCAACCGACTGATATGAGCTTAAAGGTAGAATTACCAGAGTAATAAAAGGAGTGGAAACGATGCTAGCTATTGTTATTGATTCTGTAGGTGACAAGTCAGGAACCTATAAGTTGCTAAGAAACCATTCATCCTTGCCTTTTTCTTTAATCCAATCCAGAATCAAAGATCATGACACGGTGATAGAAGTAGACATGTTAGATTTGGATGAATTGAAAAAAGTTAGAGAACTCGTCCATGAGTTGAATGCCATTGGAACCAAGGTTACGATGAGGGATTCGACTGGTATTATCACTTTAGAAATAGTAAATAATCTTATTTTCACCTTTGAAGAAATTGCGGTTGAGAGAGAAGAACTGGATGCTCTGATGTTTGAGGAGGAAGAGTGATTGACACGTTTTTCAGTGGATCACTAAGTTAGTTTTAGTAATAAGAGGAAAATCAATGAATGATAATAGAAATTTATTACGCTTCCTACAGGAGTTGATATACGGTCTTGTAGATCGTATCAGTGAGAAAGAATATCAGGAGTTTGTCCTTGATTCCTTAAAACTTTCAAAACAGGAACTTGATAAAGAGAGTGATTTTTGCCCAGATCTTTTATATTCTCGACTGGAAAATATGGACGAGCTGGATATCTTGACATTTCAGGAGCTGGATAAGAAAACCAATCCACTAGTATGGAACTGTATCGCTAATTTCTATGTCCTAGTTTGTCATTATTCATATATTGCTTCGGAAGAAATCTACCTACCACAAACGATTGAAAGTGTTGACGAGGACATACTTGAGGTTCTTTCCTTAAGTTACAAACAAATCCTAGCTGAAAATAGGGAACTTATTTCACAAATATCTGGGCCAGAAATAGATGGATATTTAAAGGATGAGCTCGTTAAAAATTACTTTGGTTCACTATTTTTATCTGATGAGAACGAATAGGCCATTCGTTCAAGTATAGATCAGGAGAGGATATGCTTACGAGTTATTTTATGTTGATTTTTGCTGAGTCAATTGCGAATCGTATGGAAACACAATATACTTCACATATTCGAACCGCCTTGGATGCGTGTTGGAGTTTTTTGGAGAATAGAGATAAAAGGGGAGAGGAACTTTATCGCCTTTTAGATGATGGGACAGACTTCGGTGGAATATTTATCTACATGCAGTTAGATGAAAATGAAGCGAATGGTCTCTTGTGGGACAACATTAGTTATGCAATAGGTGTGACTGCTAAAGAAGCTTTTGAGTTTAAAAATAAGAAAGAGCTTCCTTCTCCCTTAGAGAACATTGAACCAGAACTGCTCGATGTCTTTATTGGAAATTTAAAAGAAATTAGCATGGATCTTTATCATCACGTCGAAGCTGTAAAACGTTTCATCAATAGAAATCCATACCCATCAAGAGAAACTGCCCTAAAAGAACTAGATAAGATGGGCTTACTATGATAGCCAGATTGGAAGATTTGGCGAAAATTCAAAAAGAACACCCCAGAAGTTAGAGTGTCATCTCTACCTTTTGGGGTGTCGTTTGTTTTTAATAGTTAAGCATTTTAAAGTACCCACGTACGGATAGCATGGGCAACGCCAGATTCATCATTTGTTTTGGTGATGTATTTGGCGATTTTTTTGAGTTCTGGATTTCCATTTTCCATAACAACGGGGTTACCCACGACTTCCAGCATGGCGCGGTCATTTTCTTCGTCCCCGATCGCCATGGTTTCATCTTTGGTCAATCCGAGTTTTTCAGCTAGGTGAGTAATAGCTGAACCCTTGTCCACATTCTTTTTAAGGAGTTCGACATAGAAAGGAGCAGATTTGTTGATGGAGTAGCGTTCGTAAAATTCTGCTGGTATCTTTTCAATCGCAGCGTCGAGAATTTCCGGTTCATCGATAAACATACACTTGACGATTTCCTTGTCAGCCATTTCTTCAGGAGTGCGGTAGAAGATGGGCATGCTGACGAGGGTTGATTCGTGCACTGTGTATTTTCCGATATTGCGATTGGCAGTATAGATACCGTTCTTAGTAATAGCGTGCATGTGGACACCGAGTTTGCGACTGAGAAATTCCATATCCAGATAGTCCTCATAGGCTAAAGATTCGCTGATAATCTCATGGCCAGTAGCAGTCTCTTGGACAAGGGCACCGTTGAAGGTTACAACATAGTCACCCTCGTCTCTCAATTGCAAATCGTCCAGAAGTTTGGCAACGCCTGCGATAGGACGACCCGTTGCAATGACGACCTTGACACCGGCTTGTTTGGCGTCTTGGATGGCAGAAAAGACTTCAGGAGTGATTTCCTTTTGGCTGTTAACCAGGGTACCATCGATATCGACGGCGATTAGTTTAATACTCATAAATTTCCTCTATTCGTTCTTATTTGGGGTAAAATGATCGTTCTCAATCAAGTGTAAAAATTGCTGGGTGATACTTGCGAAGATGCTGTTTTGGTCCAACATTTCTTTCGGGAAATAGAAACGATTGTCTCCGTGGCGGCTGCCAGCAAGGGATTGGACGATAGGAGACAGGCTAGAGAGTTCCGCCAGTTCTCCATTTTTCTGTAGAATCTCAATCTGTGTCCGCGGGTTTTCAGATTCGGGACGATAGATATCATAAGGGAGATCAAAGTTCTTATGAATGGCTGTATAGTAGTCTGGATCAAAACCGATTTCTTCAACCAGTTGTCTCATGGTTACGAGTTGGTCTTGATCTTCTTGAGAAAAAGTAATGGATTTAAAGACCTTGCGGTTGACAAAACGTTGCGACAAGTCTGCGAGAATCTTGTCAGGACTGGTCATCCAGAGTTGGAAGTAGGTATTCATCACGCCGTCATCAAGTGCCAGATAGTCAGATAGAGTAACTTTCTTTTCAAAAAAAGGTAGCAAATGAGGAGAAGTGCGTGCAAAGAAGTCTTTGTCCTCCGGATAGAGTTCCTTGGCGCGTTTGAGGAGATTTTGTAGGAGAACTTCCATGGCGCGTGTTGCTGGGTGGAAATAAACCTGCATATACATCTGGTAACGACTGAGGACATAATCTTCGATGGCATGCATACCGTTGCGCTGAAAGGCGATGCCATTTTCGACAGGACGAATGACTCGAAGGATCCGTGTCAGGTCAAATTCCCCATAAGATGCTCCTGTAAAATAGGAGTCGCGCAAGAGATAGTCCATGCGGTCCGCATCGATCTGACTGGAAATGAGCTGTACGACCTGCTTGTTAGGATAGGTATGGTCGATGACACTAGCCACCTTTTTGGGGAAATCAGGCGCTACTTGCAGTAGGACTTGGTGAATCTCTGTCTCAGGACTTTGGATGATTTCCTGAGTGATGGCCTCATGATCTGTATCAAAGAGATGTTCAAAAGTATGCGAGTAGGCACCATGCCCGAGGTCATGAAGGAGCGCAGCGGTCATGGTCAAGAGAGACTCAGCAGGGTCCCATTCTTCAGGATATTTTTCTTCAAAAATCTCCGTGATACGTCGAGCAATCTCATAGACTCCCAAACAGTGGGAAAAGCGACTGTGCTCACCACCATGGAAGGTATAACTGGAAGTTCCTAGCTGTTTGATACGACGCAAGCGTTGAAATTCTTTTGTATTGATCAAGTCATAGATGACCTGATTGTTTACATGGATATAATTGTGAACTGGGTCACGGAATACTTTTTCGTTCATATGACCATTATAGCAAAATCCTGCTCTTTTTGGTAAAATAGTAGGACAAGAGACAAGAAAGAGGATTTGATGTGAAGATTCGGATGCGAAATAGGATTCAGTTTGATGAGCAGTTGGAAGTCATTGACCAGCTTTATGACGTGGAAGTGCGTGAAAAAGGGGATTTTAGCTATTTACTCTTTTATAATGAGGAAAAGGAAAAAGTGGTTCTCAAGTTTCATAGTCAAGAACTGGTGATGACCCGTTTTTCCAACCCGAAGACCATTATGCGTTTTCTCAAGGATAGTGATAGTTTAGCCTACATTCCGACTCCGATGGGAATGCAGGAATTTATCATCCAAACGAATCACTACAAACTGGATGGGCAAAAGATTGAACTCGCCTATCAACTGCAAAACCAAGAGGGACACCCCTTTGCCAGCTATCAATTAGAAATTACTTGGGGATAATAAAAAGGTTGGCGAATGCCAACCTTATTTGATATAGAGTTCTTGATTTTTTAGAACAATTTCACGCACACTTGCGAATTTCTTGAGTTTTTTCAGTTCTTCAGGATGAGCTACCAGAGTGATAACATAGCCCTCTTTGCCCATGCGACCTGTACGGCCAGCGCGGTGGGTATAAGTTTCCATATCTCTAGGGACGTCGAAATTGACAACACATTCCAAGCTATCAATGTCAATACCACGAGCCAGAAGGTCAGTTGCAAGGAGTAGGGTTAGTTGCTTATCTTTAAACTTTTCTAAGATGACTTTTCGGAATTTCACATTGACATCACTAGCGAGGGAGACAGCCAAGATATCGCGATACTGTAGTTTTTCCTCCGCACTTCCAAGATCTGACAAGCTGTTAAAGAAGACTAGACTGCGGAAATCCTCTACATGAGCCAGTTTTCGCAGCATATCTACTCGGTGACGTTGGTCTACCTGCATGTAGAAATGTTGAATGTTGTCTAACTTTTGATCAGAGAGATCAATGGTGCGCGTGTTTGGAGCAATCTTTTCTTGGTCAAACTTGGTCGTCGCACTCATGTAGATGAGTTGATGATCACGAGGTGCGTAGTGGGTGATTTTCTCTACAAAGTGAATCTGAGAATCATCGAGCAATTGGTCAAATTCATCCAGAATGATGGTTTCCACATTCATCATCTTGATTTTTTTCAATTTAATCAACTCAAAGATACGGCCAGGAGTTCCAATCAGAATTTCTGGCCCTTTTTTTAGGCGTTCAATCTGGCGTTTCTGACTTGAACCTGATAAGAAGAGCTGAGCAGTCAAGCCGATAGCCTCTAACCACGTTTTACATACATCAAAAATTTGTCCAGCAAGTTCTGTATTTGGTGCTAGAATCAAGAGTTGCTGGGCTTTTTTCTTTTGTAGTCTGAGAAGACTTGGTAGGAGGTAAGCTAGGGTCTTACCAGTTCCTGTTGGGCTCACTCCTAGGAGGTTTTCTCCAGCAAGAATGGGCTCAAATAGTTGAGTTTGAATGGGGGTGAATTCTTGGAAACCGAGTCGGTCACTTAGTTCTTGCCATTCAGTCGGTAGTTTGGTTTTCATTTTTCTGCCTCAAATCTAATGCCAGCAGTCTGGCGCATGGTATATAATAGGTCATGAACAGAACCTGCATCATCCAGCCAAGTCTGGTAGAGATTCGGATCTGGTTGATGAATCATGTGTGCAAATGCAGCGACTTCCTCAGTCATCGTATGGGGAGCTTGTTGGATAGGGAGCTGGACTTGATTTCCTTGGTGGTCGGTAAAAATAGCTAAGCGGACATGTTCAATCGTGTTGAGTGTCAAGGTTCCATCTGTCGTATAAATCTCGCAAGGAAGATTGGAAGTGATGTTTTTCCCAGCCTTGATATGAACTTGAAAGTTAGGGTAGAAGAGGATACCATCTCCATTTAGGTCAATACTATTGTCAAGCTGTTGAGCCTGATAGGTCGCGTCCTGAGCTTTTCCAAAGAGGCGAACGGCAGCATAGAGAGGATAAATCCCTAGGTCCATAAGGGCTCCACCAGCAAAACGATCTGAAAAGACATTTGGCGTCTGTCCAGCTAACAAGTCAGGCATCTTGGAAGAATACTTGGCATAGTTGAAATCTGCTCCCAACACTTGCTTGTCTGCTAAAAAGTTTTTGATAGTGGCAAAGGCTTCCTCGTGGTAATTTCGAGCTGCCTCAAAGATAAAACAGTGATTTTTCTCAGCTGTCTGTCTCAAATTCAGCCATTCTTGTGGCTGAGTGACAGCTGGCTTTTCAAGAATGACATGCTTACCAGCAGACAAGGCAGCCTTGGCTTGAACAAAATGCAAGGAGTTTGGACTGGCGATATAGACCACATCAAAGGAAGACTTAAAGAAGTCTTCTAATTGAACAAAGAGTTGGATATTTTCATAGCGAGAAGCAAAGGTTGCGGCAGTTTCTAGTTTTCTAGAATAGACTGCAACCAGCTGGTATTCTCCGCTAGCATGGGCTGCTTCTATGAAATGATGGCTGATAGCCCCTGTTCCGATGATACCTAATTTAAGCATAAATACTCCTTTTCCGACTTCAAATCCTTCCTTCATTATAACACAGAAAAGAAGGACTATCCAACAGATGGTAAAAATTTTCAAATGGGCTACGAATTTCTTGGAGAAAGTGGTACAATATTTAGATAAGTAGATGAAATGAGAAGGGGGAGAAAATGAGATTATTACCAATAAGGAAAATATCACGTCAGTCTAAGCGACTAGCGCTTTTTTTGACTTTTTGTGCAGGATATGTCGATGCTTATACTTTTATCGTGCGAGGGAATACCCTTGTCGCTGGACAGACTGGGAATGTCGTCTTTCTTTCTGTAGGACTCATTCAACAAAATGTATCGGATGCTAGTGCTAAAGTAATGACCTTGCTTTTCTTTATGATGGGTGTCTTTTTTCTGACATTGTATAAGGAAAAACTACGAATTGTTAAAAAGCCGATTTTGTCCTTGATTCCACTTGCAGTCCTGTCCCTAATTATAGGATTTGTGCCGCAAACGGTTGATAATATCTATCTCGTACCGCCCTTAGCCTTTTGTATGGGACTGGTGACAACTGCTTTTGGAGAAGTGTCAGGTATTGCCTATAATAATGCTTTTATGACAGGGAATATCAAACGTACCATGTTGGCCTTTGGAGATTATTTCCGGACCAAGCATACGCCTTTTCTACGAGAGGGATTGATTTTTGTTAGCTTGCTTAGCAGTTTTGTCTTCGGAGTTGTTTTTTCAGCTTATTTGACGATTTACTATCAGGAGAAGACAATTCTAGGTGTTCCTCTTATGATGAATATCTTTTACTTCAGTATGCTTTTTGCTTCTTGGAGAAAAAAAGGGAAAGAAAAAGCTTAAATTTGATTGATTTCGCTTGTAAGAAAAAAGAAGATATGCTATACTTGAAGAGTTGACTATGCACAATCCTGTGCAACCGCACGAACATCGTTGCTCACATAGTGGGTATAAAGTGGTTCGTCCCACGATGCTAGGCGAGTCTTCACAAAAATACGGGGAAACCCTAAAAATCATAGGAGGTGCATAATGAGCACATACGCAATTATCAAAACTGGCGGAAAACAAGTTAAAGTTGAAGTTGGTCAAGCAGTTTACGTTGAAAAATTGAACGTTGAAGCTGGTCAAGAAGTTACTTTTAACGAAGTTGTTCTTGTTGGTGGTGAAAACACTGTTGTCGGAACTCCACTTGTTGCTGGAGCTACTGTAGTTGGAACTGTTGAAAAACAAGGAAAACAAAAGAAAGTTGTTACTTACAAGTACAAACCTAAAAAAGGTAGCCACCGTAAACAAGGTCACCGTCAACCATATACAAAAGTTGTCATCAACGCGATCAACGCTTAATTTTAAGGAGAACACATGATACAAGCAGTCTTTGAGAGAGCCGAAGATGGCGAGCTGAGGAGTGCGGAAATTACTGGACACGCCGAAAGTGGCGAATACGGCTTAGATGTCGTGTGTGCATCGGTTTCTACGCTTGCCATTAACTTTATCAATTCCATTGAGAAGTTTGCAGGCTATGAACCAATCTTAGAATTAAACGAAGATGAAGGTGGCTATCTAAAGGTTGAAATACCAGCGGATCTTCCTTCGCACCAGAGAGAAATGACCCAGTTATTCTTCGAATCATTTTTCTTAGGTATGGCAAACTTATCGGAGAACTCATCTGAGTTCGTCCAAACCAGAGTTATCACAGAAAACTAACACGGAGGAAAACATTATGTTAAAAATGACTCTTAACAACTTGCAACTTTTCGCCCACAAAAAAGGTGGAGGTTCTACATCAAACGGACGTGATTCACAAGCGAAACGTCTTGGAGCTAAAGCAGCTGACGGACAAACTGTAACAGGTGGATCAATCCTTTACCGTCAACGTGGTACACACATCTATCCAGGTGTAAACGTTGGACGTGGTGGAGACGATACTTTGTTCGCTAAAGTTGAAGGCGTAGTACGCTTTGAACGTAAAGGTCGCGATAAAAAACAAGTTTCTGTTTACCCAATCGCAAAATAAAAAGGTCCAGTGAACCTTTTTATCCCGAGCCTTAAAATGAAAAGGTTAGGAAGCTAGAAGTAGCATAAAATAAGGCTTTCCGAGTTTTCGGAGAGCCTATTTTTTTGTTTTGATACCCATAATTCTTTGTTGCTAGTGTAGATGAATTTTATGTGCGACATTATTTTTCCTAAGTGGAAAATTTCTAAAATATGGTATAATGAACAGATAGAGAAGTTGGGGGGTAAAAGATGAACATTCAACAATTACGCTATGTTGTGGCCATTGCCAATAGTGGTACTTTCCGTGAAGCTGCTGAAAAGATGTATGTTAGTCAGCCGAGTCTGTCTATTTCTGTGCGCGATTTGGAAAAAGAGCTAGGCTTTAAGATTTTTCGTCGGACGAGTTCGGGGACTTTCTTAACCCGTCGTGGTATGGAATTTTATGAGAAAGCGCAGGAGTTAGTTAAAGGCTTTGATGTTTTTCAAAATCAGTATGCCAATCCTGAGGAAGAAAAGGATGAATTTTCTATTGCCAGTCAGCACTATGACTTCTTGCCACCAACCATTACGGCCTTTTCAGAACGTTATCCTGATTATAAGAACTTTCGTATTTTTGAGTCTACTACAGTTCAAATATTAGACGAAGTGGCCCAAGGACACAGTGAGATTGGGATTATCTACCTCAACAATCAAAATAAAAAGGGCATCATGCAACGGGTTGAAAAGCTTGGTTTAGAAGTTATTGAACTAATTCCTTTCCAGACTCACATTTATCTTCGTGAAGGGCATCCTTTAGCACAGAAAGAGGAATTGGTAATGGAGGATCTAGCGGATCTGCCAACGGTTCGGTTTACTCAGGAAAAAGATGAGTATCTATACTATTCAGAGAACTTTGTCGACACCAGCGCGAGCTCGCAGATGTTTAATGTGACCGACCGTGCTACTTTGAATGGTATTTTGGAGCGGACGGATGCTTATGCAACTGGATCTGGGTTTTTAGATAGTGACAGTGTTAATGGCATCACAGTCATTCGTCTCAAGGATAATCTAGATAACCGCATGGTCTATGTCAAACGGGAAGAAGTGGAGCTTAGCCAAGCTGGGACTCTTTTCGTAGAAGTCATGCAAGAATATTTTGATCAAAAGAGGAAATCATGAAAAAAAGAGGAATAGTAGCAGTCATTGTACTGCTTTTGATTGGGTTGGATCAGTTGGTCAAAAATTATGTTGTCCAGCAGATTCCACTAGGTGAAGTTCGTTCGTGGATACCCAATCTCGTTAGCTTGACCTACCTGCAAAATAGAGGAGCAGCTTTCTCCATGTTGCAAGACCAGCAGTGGTTATTTGCTGTTATTACACTGGTCGTCATGGCAGGTGCAATTTGGTATCTCCATAAACACATGGAGGATTCTCTCTGGTTAGTTTTTGGACTGACTTTGATAATAGCGGGAGGTCTGGGCAACTTTATCGACAGAATGAGTCAAGGTTTTGTGGTGGATATGTTTCACCTAGACTTTATCAATTTTGCGATTTTCAATGTTGCTGACAGCTATTTGACAGTCGGTGTCATTGTTTTATTGATTGCAATGCTTAAAGAGGAAGTAAATGGAAATAAAAATTGAAACGGGTGGGCAACGTCTAGACAAGGCTCTGTCAGATCTGACAGAATTGTCACGCAGTCTCGCGAATGAACAAATCAAGGCTGGACAAGTCTTGGTGAATGGGCAAGTCAAGAAAGCCAAATACACTGTCCAAGAGGGGGATATCGTCACTTACCATGTGCCAGAACCGGAGGTTTTAGAGTATGTGGCTGAAGATATTCCGCTAGATATCATCTACCAAGATGAGGATGTAGCCGTTGTTAACAAACCTCAGGGTATGGTGGTCCATCCCAGCGCCGGTCATACTAGCGGAACCTTGGTCAATGCCCTCATGTACCATATCAAGGACTTGTCAGGTATCAATGGGGTTCTCCGACCGGGTATCGTTCATCGCATTGACAAGGACACGTCTGGCCTCCTTATGATTGCTAAGAATGATGAGGCCCACTTAGCACTCGCTCAAGAACTCAAGGATAAGAAGTCTCTTCGCAAATACTGGGCGATTGTTCATGGCAATCTTCCCAATGATCGTGGTGTCATTGAAGCACCGATTGGCCGTAGTGAAAAAGACCGTAAGAAACAGGCTGTAACTGCTAAAGGGAAGCCTGCAGTGACACGTTTTCACGTTTTGGAACGATTTGGTGATTATAGTTTATTGGAGTTGCAACTGGAAACAGGACGTACCCACCAAATCCGTGTTCATATGGCTTATATTGGCCATCCAGTCGCTGGGGATGAGGTCTATGGCCCTCGTAAAACCCTGAAAGGACATGGACAGTTTCTCCATGCCAAGACTCTAGGTTTTACTCATCCGAGAACAGGTGAAACCTTGGAGTTCACAGCAGATATTCCAGAGATTTTTAAAGAAACGCTGGAAAGATTGAGTAAAACTGAGAATAGATAAAAGAGTTGAGATGCCTTGTCTCAACCTTTTTCATTTCAAGTCTTTTCTATTTTAAAGTATTCATGTTATAATGGATAAATATGAAGAATCGGAGTGAGAATATGAAGTACAAACGAATCGTCTTTAAGGTAGGGACTTCCTCCTTAACAAATGAAGACGGGAGTTTATCAAGGAGTAAAGTAAAGGCAATTACCCAGCAATTGGCTATGCTGCATGAGGCTGGACATGAGTTGATTTTAGTGTCATCTGGGGCAGTTGCCGCTGGATTTGGAGCTTTGGGTTTTAAAAAACGTCCGACCAAGATTGCAGATAAACAAGCTTCGGCTGCAGTTGGTCAGGGACTTTTGTTGGAGGAATATACAACCAACCTCCTCATGCGCCAGATCGTTTCTGCACAAATCTTGCTGACACAGGATGATTTTGTAGATAAACGTCGCTATAAGAACGCCCATCAGGCCTTGTCTGTATTGCTTCATCGTGGTGCAATCCCCATCATCAACGAGAATGACAGTGTCGTTATTGATGAGCTCAAGGTCGGGGACAATGACACTCTGAGTGCCCAGGTAGCGGCGATGGTGCAAGCAGACCTTTTAGTTCTCTTGACCGATGTGGACGGTCTCTATACCGGAAATCCCAACTCAGATCCAACAGCCAAACGTTTGGAGAAAATCGAGACTATCAATCGTGAGATTATTGATATGGCTGGTGGAGCAGGTTCGTCAAACGGTACTGGGGGTATGCTAACAAAAATCAAAGCAGCTACGATCGCAACGGAGTCAGGGGTGCCAGTCTATATTTGCTCCTCCTTGAAATCTGATGCCTTGATTGAGGCAGCTGAAGAAACTAGGGATGGTTCCTTCTTTGTTGCGCAAGAGAAGGGACTTCGTACCCAGAAACAATGGCTGGCCTTCTATGCTCAAAGTCAGGGAACGATTTGGGTAGATGGTGGAGCTGCAGAGGCACTTTCAAAAAACGGGAAAAGTCTCCTTTTATCGGGTGTGGTGGAAGTGGAAGGAAACTTCTCTTACCACGATATTGTCACAGTAGCAGATAAAGAAACGGGTCAATCTCTTGGAAAGGGACGTGTCCAATTTGGCGTCTCAGCTCTAGAAGATATGCTCCGTTCTCAAAAAGCTAAGGGAGTCTTGATTCATCGTGATGACTGGATTTCCATCACTCCTGAAATCCAGCTGCTTTTTACAGAATTTTAGAGGTGAACGATGGTAAGTACACAAGAACAATTTGAACAGGTACAGGCTGTTAAGAAATCAATCAATACTGCTAGTGAAGCAGTGAAAAACCAAGCCTTGCTAGCTATGGCTGATCACTTAGTGGCTGCTACTGAGGAGATTTTAGCGGCCAATGCCCTCGATATGGAAGCGGCCAAGGGGAAAATCTCAGATGTTATGCTAGACCGTCTTTATTTGGATGAAGGACGTATAGAAGCGATGGCAAGAGGGATTCGTGAAGTGGTTGCTTTACCAGATCCAATCGGTGAAGTTTTAGAAACCAATCATCTTGAAAATGGTTTGGTTATTACCAAGAAGCGTGTGGCCATGGGAGTTATTGGGATTATCTACGAAAGTCGTCCAAATGTGACATCTGATGCGGCTGCTTTGGCTCTCAAAAGTGGCAATGCGGTCGTTCTTCGTAGTGGGAAGGACGCCTACCAAACTGCCCATGCTATTGTCACAGCCTTGAAGAAGGGTTTGGAGACGACTACCATCCATCCAGAGGTGATTCAACTGGTGGAAGATACTAGCCGTGAAAGTAGCTATGCCATGATGAAGGCCAAGGGTTATCTAGACCTTCTCATACCCCGTGGAGGCGCTGGTTTGATCAATGCTGTGGTTGAAAATGCTATCGTGCCTGTTATCGAGACAGGGACTGGAATTGTCCATGTCTATGTGGACAAGGATGCCGATGAAGACAAGGCTCTAGCCATCATCAACAATGCTAAAACCAGCCGTCCTTCTGTCTGCAATGCCATGGAGGTCTTGCTGGTTCATGAAGACAAGGCAGCAGATTTCCTTCCACGATTGGAACAAGTTCTGGTTGCAGAGCGTAAGGAAGCTGGACTGGAACCAATTCAATTCCGCTTGGATAGCCAAGCAAGCCAGTTTGTTTCAGGTCGAGCAGCTGAGGCCCAAGACTTTGACACTGAGTTTTTAGATTATATCCTAGCGGTTAAGGTTGTGAGCAGTTTAGAAGAAGCAGTTGAGCATATTGAAGCTCACAGTACCCATCATTCGGATGCCATTGTGACAGAAAATGCTGAAGCTGCAGCCTACTTTACAAATCAAGTGGACTCTGCAGCGGTGTATGTCAATGCCTCAACGCGTTTCACTGATGGTGGGCAATTTGGTCTTGGATGTGAGATGGGGATTTCTACTCAGAAACTGCATGCGCGTGGGCCTATGGGCTTGAAAGAGTTGACCAGCTACAAGTATGTGGTTACTGGTGACGGACAGATAAGGGAGTAAGAGATGAAGATTGGATTTATCGGTTTGGGAAATATGGGAGCTAGCTTGGCTAAGGCTGTTTTGCAGGGTAAGGCGGGTGCTCAGATTCTCCTTGCCAATCGTAGTCAAGCGAAAGTAGATGCTTTCATTGCCAACTTCGGCGGTCAGGCTTCCAGCAATGAAGAAATCTTCGCAGAAGCAGATGTGATTTTTCTAGGTGTTAAGCCTGCGCAGTTTTCTGAACTGCTTGCTCAATATCAGACCATCCTTGAAAAAAGAGAGAGTCTTCTTTTGATTTCCATGGCAGCTGGATTGACTTTGGAAAAACTAGCTAGTCTTATCCCAAGTCAACATCGTATCATTCGCATCATGCCCAATACTCCAGTGGCTATCGGTCAAGGGGTGATTAGTTATGCCATGTCAGCAAACTGTCTTGCTGAGGACGGTGAACTCTTTTGTCAGCTTTTATCCAATGCGGGTATATTGGTTGAGCTTGGGGATGACTTAATTGATGCGGCGACAGGTCTTGCAGGTTGTGGGCCAGCCTTTGTCTACCTCTTTATCGAGGCTTTGGCAGATGCAGGTGTTCAGTCAGGATTGCCACGAGAAACGGCTTTGAAAATGGCAGCCCAAACAGTAGTTGGAGCTGGACAAATGGTTCTCGAAAGTCAACAACATCCTGGAGTATTGAAAGACCAAGTTTGCAGTCCAGGTGGTTCGACTATCGCTGGTGTAGCAAGTCTGGAAGAACATGCCTTTAGAGGTACCGTCATGGACGCAGTTCAGCAAGCCTACAAACGAACACAAGAATTAGGTAAATAAGAGGTTGGGTGACTCCCAGCCTCTTTTATGGTCGATTGAATGGAGAAGACGCAAAAAGATTGTCACAAAAATCTATTTTTTTGATAGAATAGAAGATAGTAAAAAAGAAATGAGTTAGACATGTCAAAAGGATTTTTAGTCTCTTTTGAGGGACCAGAGGGAGCAGGAAAGACCAGTGTTTTAGAGACTCTACTCCCAATTTTAGAGGAAAAAGGAGTAGAAGTGTTGACGACCCGTGAACCTGGCGGAGTCTTGATCGGGGAGAAGATTAGGGAAGTGATTTTGGATCCAAGTCATATGCAGATGGATCCTAAAACAGAGCTTCTTCTCTATATCGCCAGTCGCAGACAGCATTTGGTAGAAAAAGTTCTTCCAGCACTTGAAGATGGCAAGTTGGTCATTATGGACCGCTTCATCGATAGTTCTGTTGCTTATCAGGGATTTGGCCGTGGCTTGGATATTGATGCCATTGATTGGCTCAATCACTTTGCGACAGATGGACTTAAACCCGATTTGACACTCTATTTTGACATCGAGGTGGAAGAGGGGCTGGCTCGCATTGCTGCTAATAGTGACCGCGAGGTCAATCGTTTGGACTTGGAAGGCTTGGACTTGCACAAGAAAGTCCGTCAAGGCTACCTTTCTCTTCTGGACAAAGAAGGAAATCGCATTGTCAAGATTGATGCGAGTCTTCCTTTGGAGCAAGTTGTGGAAACGACCAAGGCTGTCTTGTTTGACAGAATGGGCTTGGCTAAATGAAACAAGAACAACTAAAAGCTTGGCAGCCAGACCAGTTTGACCGCTTTGTCCGTATCCTAGAACAAGATCAGCTCAATCACGCCTATCTCTTTTCAGGTTTCTTTGGAAGCTTGGAAATGGCGCAGTTTTTGGCTAAGAGCCTCTTTTGTAGGGATAAAGTAGGCGTTTTGCCGTGTGAGAAATGCCGAAACTGTAAGCTGATTGAACAGGAAGAATTCCCCGATGTTACCTTGATTAAGCCAGTCAATCAGGTCATCAAGACAGAACGCATTCGGGAATTGGTGGGTCAGTTTTCTCAAGCAGGGATTGAAAGTCAGCAGCAGGTTTTTATTATCGAGCAGGCGGAGAAAATGCATCCCAACGCAGCCAATTCTCTGCTCAAGGTCATCGAAGAACCCCAGAGTGAAGTTTACATTTTCTTCTTGACCAGCGATGAGGAAAAGATGTTGCCAACTATCCGTAGTAGGACTCAGATTTTCCACTTTAAAAAGCAGGAAGAAAAGCTCATCCATCAATTAGAACAAGCAGGTCTAGTTAAGAAAAAAGCGACTCTCTTAGCCCAGTTTAGTCAATCGCGAATTGAAGCTGAAAAGTTGGCCAATCAGGCAAGTTTTTGGACCTTGGTGGATGAGAGCGAACGCCTACTGACCTGGTTATTAGCCAAGAAAAAAGAAAGTTATCTGCAAGTTGCTAAATTAGCCAGCTTGGCAGATGATAAGGAAAAGCAGGATCAGGTCTTGCGAATCCTCGAAGTGCTCTGTGGGCAGGATCTCTTGCAAGCAAGGATGCGACAGATTTTACAAGATTTGCTAGAAGCCAGAAAAATGTGGCAAGCTAATGTAAGCTTTCAAAATGCCATGGAATATCTGGTCTTGAAAGAAATATAAACTCATACTCTTCGAAAATCAAATTCAAACCACGTCAACGTCGCCTTGCCGTACTCAAGTACAGCCTGCGGCTAGTTTCCTAGTTTGCTCTTTGATTTTCATTGAGTATTAAAAATGAACGATATAGAAAGGAAAGGGCTGGTTTATGGACAAAAAAGAATTATTTGACGCGCTGGATGATTTTTCCCAACAATTACTGGTGACCTTGGCCGATGTGGAAGCCATCAAGAAAAATCTCAAGAGTCTGGTAGAGGAAAATACAGCTCTTCGTTTGGAAAATAGTAAATTGCGCGAACGCTTAGGCGAGGTGGAAGCAGATACACCCGTTAAGGCCAAGCATGTTCGTGAAAGCGTCCGCCGAATCTATAAAGACGGGTTTCACGTATGTAATGATTTTTATGGACAACGCCGAGAGCAGGACGAGGAATGTATGTTCTGTGATGAGTTGTTATATAGGGAGTAAGCATGCAGATTCAAAAAAGTTTTAAGGGACAATCTCCCTATGGCAAGCTTTACCTAGTAGCAACGCCGATTGGCAATCTAGATGATATGACCTTTCGTGCTATCCAGACCTTGAAAGAGGTGGATTGGATTGCAGCTGAGGACACCCGTAATACGGGGCTTTTGCTCAAGCATTTTGACATTTCTACTAAGCAGATTAGTTTTCATGAGCACAATGCCAAGGAAAAAATTCCTGATTTGATTAGTTTCCTGAAGGCCGGTCAAAGTATTGCTCAGGTATCTGATGCGGGTCTGCCTAGTATCTCAGACCCTGGTCATGATTTGGTCAAGGCAGCTATTGAGGAAGAAATCGCAGTTGTTACCGTTCCAGGTGCCTCTGCAGGGATTTCTGCCTTGATTGCCAGTGGCCTAGCGCCACAGCCACATATCTTTTACGGTTTCTTACCGAGAAAATCAGGCCAGCAAAAGCAATTTTTCGACTTAAAAAAAGATTACCCAGAAACTCAGATTTTCTATGAATCACCCCACCGTGTAGCGGATACGTTAGAAAATATGCTAGAAGTCTACGGTGACCGCTCGGTAGTCTTGGTTAGAGAATTGACCAAAATCTATGAAGAATACCAACGAGGAAAGATTTCTGAAATGCTAGAAAGCATCGCTGAAACGCCACTCAAGGGCGAATGCCTTCTCATCGTTGAAGGTGCCAGTCAGGATGTGGAGGAAAAGGACGAGGAGGACTTGTTCTTAGAAATTCAAACCCGTATCCGGCAAGGCATGAAGAAAAATCAAGCCATTAAGGAAGTTGCGAAACTCTACCAATGGAATAAAAGCCAGCTTTACGCTGCCTACCATGATTGGGAAGAGAATCAAGAAAATGACTAAACAGGGAAGTTTGCCTTCTTCCCTTTTTTTGTTATACTAGTAAAAGAAAATTTAGAAAGATTTGTGGGTGTCAAACAGTCTAGTAGCTTGTTTTGATATGAACTTAGGTTCCACCCAAAGAGGTATTAGTGTCATGTCTCAATCTTATATCAATGTTATCGGAGCAGGTTTGGCAGGGTCTGAAGCAGCTTACCAAATCGCAGAACGTGGTATTCCAGTTAAACTCTATGAAATGCGTGGGGTCAAGTCAACACCTCAGCACAAAACAGATAATTTTGCTGAGTTGGTTTGTTCCAATTCTCTTCGTGGAGATGCTCTGACAAATGCAGTGGGTCTCCTCAAGGAAGAAATGCGTCGCTTGGGTTCGGTCATCTTGGAATCTGCTGAGGCTACACGTGTTCCTGCAGGTGGTGCGCTTGCGGTGGACCGCGATGGTTTCTCAAAGATGGTGACTGAGAAAGTTGCTAATCATCCCTTAATTGAGGTGGTTCGTGATGAAATTACAGAATTGCCAACTGACGTTATTACTGTTGTCGCTACTGGTCCTTTAACCAGCGATGCCCTAGCTGAAAAGATTCATGCCCTTAATGATGGGGATGGATTCTATTTCTATGACGCGGCGGCGCCGATTATTGACGTTAACACCATCGATATGAGCAAGGTCTATCTCAAGTCTCGTTATGACAAGGGAGAAGCAGCCTACCTCAATGCCCCTATGACCAAACAAGAATTTATGGATTTCCATGAAGCCTTGGTCAATGCGGAAGAAGCACCGCTCAATTCCTTTGAAAAAGAAAAGTACTTTGAAGGTTGTATGCCTATCGAAGTCATGGCTAAGCGTGGCATTAAAACCATGCTTTATGGTCCGATGAAGCCAGTCGGTTTGGAGTATCCAGAAGACTACACAGGACCTCGTGATGGCGAATTTAAAACCCCTTATGCAGTTGTTCAACTTCGTCAGGACAATGCGGCTGGTAGCCTCTACAATATAGTTGGTTTCCAAACCCACCTCAAATGGGGAGAACAAAAGCGTGTCTTCCAAATGATTCCAGGTCTTGAAAATGCGGAGTTTGTCCGTTATGGGGTCATGCACCGCAATTCTTACATGGATTCACCAAATCTTCTCGAGCAGACTTACCGTTCTAAGAAACAACCCAACCTCTTCTTTGCTGGTCAAATGACGGGTGTAGAAGGCTATGTTGAGTCAGCAGCTTCAGGCTTGGTTGCAGGTATTAACGCAGCTCGTCTCTTTAAGGGTGAAAGTGAAGCTATCTTCCCAGAGACCACAGCGATTGGAAGTCTGGCTCATTACATCACTCACGCTGATAGCAAACATTTCCAACCAATGAATGTCAATTTTGGGATTATCAAGGAATTGGATGGCGAGCGTATCCGTGATAAGAAGGCTCGTTATGAAAAAATTGCAGAGCGTGCTCTTACCGACTTAGAGGAATTTTTAACGGTTTAATTTTTTTCAAAGAATTGCTCATGATACTATAAAAATCTTAGAAATTGTGATAAAATAGGTAGGATAAAAAAAGGAGAGTAAAAATGGCGAATCCCAAGTATAAACGTATTTTAATCAAGTTATCAGGTGAAGCCCTTGCCGGTGAACGTGGCGTAGGGATTGATATCCAGACAGTTCAGACAATCGCAAAAGAGATTCAAGAAGTTCACAGCTTAGGTATCGAAATTGCCCTTGTTATTGGTGGAGGAAATCTCTGGCGTGGGGAACCTGCTGCAGAAGCAGGAATGGACCGTGTTCAGGCAGATTACACTGGAATGCTTGGGACCGTGATGAATGCTCTTGTGATGGCAGATTCATTGCAACAAGTTGGTGTCGATACGCGTGTGCAAACTGCCATTGCGATGCAACAAGTGGCAGAACCTTATGTACGTGGACGTGCCCTTCGCCACCTTGAAAAGGGTCGTATCGTTATCTTTGGTGCTGGGATTGGTTCACCTTACTTCTCAACAGATACAACAGCAGCCCTTCGTGCAGCTGAAATCGAAGCGGATGCCATCCTTATGGCTAAAAATGGTGTAGACGGTGTTTACAATGCCGATCCTAAGAAAGACAAGACTGCCGTTAAGTTTGAAGAATTGACCCACCGTGACGTTATCAATAAAGGTCTTCGTATCATGGACTCAACTGCTTCAACTCTCTCTATGGACAACGACATTGACTTGGTTGTCTTTAACATGAACCAACCAGGCAACATTAAACGTGTTGTATTTGGTGAAAATATCGGAACAACAGTTTCAAACAATATCGAAGAAAAGGAATAAGAAAATTATGGCTAATGCAATTGTAGAAAAAGCTAAAGAGAGAATGACCCAGTCTCACCAATCACTTGCTCGTGAATTTGGTGGTATCCGTGCCGGTCGTGCCAACGCAAGCTTGCTAGACCGTATCCACGTAGAATACTATGGAGTCGAAACTCCTCTTAACCAAATCGCTTCAATTACTATTCCAGAAGCGCGTGTCTTGTTGGTAACACCATTTGACAAGTCTTCATTGAAAGACATCGAACGTGCCTTGAACGCTTCTGATCTTGGTATTACACCAGCTAATGACGGTTCTGTGATCCGCTTGGTTATCCCTGCTCTTACAGAAGAGACTCGTCGTGACCTTGCCAAAGAAGTGAAGAAGGTCGGTGAAAATGCTAAAGTGGCTGTCCGTAATATCCGCCGTGATGCTATGGACGAAGCTAAGAAACAAGAAAAAGCAAAAGAAATCACTGAAGACGAATTGAAGACTCTTGAAAAAGATATTCAAAAAGTAACAGACGACGCTGTGAAACACATCGACGACATGACTGCCAATAAAGAAAAAGAAATCTTGGAAGTCTAAAAATAAACAGAAAAACTCAGTTGGCATTGCTGGCTGAGTTTTATTCGAAAGAAGGAAATATGAATACAAATCTTGCAAGTTTTATCGTTGGACTCATCATCGATGAAAATGACCGTTTTTACTTTGTGCAAAAGGATGGTCAGACCTATGCACTTGCCAAGGAAGAAGGTCAACATACAGTAGGGGATACGGTCAAAGGTTTTGCCTATACGGATATGAAGCAGAAACTCCGCTTGACCACTCAAGAAGTTACTGCCACTCAAGACCAATTTGGTTGGGGAACCGTAACAGAAGTTCGTAAGGACTTGGGTGTCTTTGTCGATACCGGTCTACCTGACAAGGAGATCGTAGTGTCACTCGATATCCTCCCTGAACTCAAGGAACTCTGGCCTAAGAAGGGCGACAAACTCTACATCCGTCTTGAAGTGGACAAGAAAGACCGAATCTGGGGACTCTTGGCTTATCAAGAAGATTTCCAACGTTTGGCTAGTCCTGCCTACAACAACATGCAGAACCAAAACTGGCCAGCCATTGTTTACCGTCTCAAGCTGTCAGGGACCTTTGTCTATCTGCCAGAGAATAACATGCTTGGTTTTATTCACCCAAGTGAGCGCTACGCAGAGCCACGTTTGGGGCAAGTGCTAGATGCGCGTGTCATCGGTTTCCGTGAAGTGGATCGTACCTTGAACCTATCCCTCAAACCACGTTCCTTTGAAATGTTGGAAAATGATGCCCAGATGATTTTGACCTACTTGGAAAGCAATGGCGGTTTCATGACCTTGAATGATAAGTCGTCTCCTGAGGACATCAAGGCAACTTTTGGTATCTCTAAAGGTCAGTTCAAGAAAGCACTCGGTGGCTTGATGAAGGCTGGCAAAATCAAGCAAGACCAGTTTGGTACAGAGATGATTTAGACCTTATAGACATGATAAAGAAACTTGAAGAAATGAGTTTAGAGGAACTCTGGCAACTTTTTCCTATTTTTCTAGTAGAGCACAAGTCAGAGTGGAAAGACTGGTATGAATTGGAAAAAACAAGTCTGAAAAAAATATTGGGTGCAAATGTTATTCAAAGAATAGAACATATCGGTAGCACTGCTATCCCTAATATTTGGGCCAAAAATATCGTTGATATTCTGCTAGAAGTAAGTAGAATAGAGGATTTAGCAAGAGTTAGGGATTTATTGGTGAAGAATGGTTGGCTAGTGATGTCGGAGAGTCCTACCAGGATTTCGCTAAATAAAGGATACACAGAGCAGGGCTTTGCTGAGAAAGTTTTTCATTTACATTTGCGAATGACGGGAGATCATAACGAGATTTATTTTAGAGATTATCTCTGCCAGCATCCAGATATTGCCCAAGCGTATCAGGAATTAAAACTAAGTTTGTGGAAAAAATTTGAACACAATCGAGACGCCTATACAGATGCGAAAACAGATTTTATAAACCACTACGTTTCAGAGGCTAAGTCCAGTAATTTTCAAGAATCAGAAAAGTGTCATCAAAAAACTCTTGATAGGAGAAAGAATTGAGAAAATCATTTTACACTTGGCTCATGACCGAGCGCAATCCTAAAAGTAATAGCCCCAAAGCCATCTTGGCAGACCTCGCTTTTGAGGAGTCGGCTTTTCCAAAACACACAGATGATTTTGATGAGGTGAGTCGCTTTTTGGAGGAGCATGCCAGTTTCTCTTTTAACCT
The DNA here is from genome assembly GCF_023109155.1 of Streptococcus oralis. Taxonomy (GTDB): domain Bacteria; phylum Bacillota; class Bacilli; order Lactobacillales; family Streptococcaceae; genus Streptococcus; species Streptococcus oralis_BZ. Next base: position 793,345 of record NZ_JALDUA010000001.1, read on the forward strand.
AGGTGACTTTGATGCCATCTGGCAAGAATACTTAGAACACTAGAGACAATGAGATGAGGCTAGTATTTTATTGCTCTCTTTGCTATAATAAAAAGAAATAAACGGATTAGAGAGGTTCTTTATTTGAAGGAACATTCAATATACATTCAACTAAGTCACCCAGATGACTTGTTCCATCTTTTTGGTTCCAATGAGCGCCATCTTCGTTTGATGGAAGAAGAGCTCGATGTGGTGATTCATGCTCGTACGGAGATTGTGCAGGTTATCGGAGAAGAGTCTGCCTGTGAGGAAGCCCGTCAGGTTATCCAGGCCTTGATGGTCTTGGTAAATCGTGGGATGACAGTTGGGACGCCAGATGTGGTGACTGCGATTAGCATGGTCAAAAACGATGAAATCGACAAGTTTGTCGCCCTTTACGAAGAAGAAATTATCAAGGACAATACTGGGAAACCGATTCGTGTCAAAACCTTGGGTCAAAAACTTTATGTGGACAGTGTCAAACAGCATGATGTGACTTTTGGAATTGGGCCTGCAGGGACAGGAAAGACATTTCTTGCAGTGACCTTGGCGGTGACGGCCCTTAAACGTGGGCAGGTCAAGCGAATTATCCTAACTCGTCCAGCCGTTGAAGCAGGAGAGAGTCTAGGATTTCTTCCGGGTGATCTCAAGGAGAAGGTGGATCCTTATCTTCGACCAGTTTATGATGCCTTGTATCAGATTCTCGGCAAAGATCAGACGACCCGTCTCATGGAGCGTGAAATTATCGAAATCGCGCCCCTTGCCTACATGCGTGGGCGGACCTTGGATGATGCCTTTGTCATTCTCGATGAGGCACAGAATACGACCATCATGCAGATGAAGATGTTCTTGACTCGTTTAGGATTTAATTCCAAGATGATTGTCAATGGAGATATCAGCCAGATTGACCTACCGCGTAATGTCAAGTCCGGTTTGATTGATGCCCAAGAAAAGCTCAAGAACATTCACCAAATCGACTTTGTTCATTTTTCAGCCAAGGATGTGGTTCGTCATCCAGTTGTCGCTCAAATCATACGAGCTTATGAACCAGCTCCAGTTAAGGTTGAAGAAAAGAACCAAGAGACAGAATAGCAAAAAAGAGCAGTTCAGATGCGAACTGCTTTTAAGTTGCCCTGTATAAAAAGTTGTATGGCTAATTTATTATAGACAGAATAATGATGATTTTAATCTGAAGTTGGTAAAAATCTAGAAATATTAGTGCTGAAACCACCACATTTAAGTTAACTTATTATAAATTTTATTTTTTCTTAATTTTCTTAGCAATTAATAGGAAAAATTACGATAAATTTTATTGAAATAAAGATTTCAAAATGATAAAATGATATTTGGGTTAGAGTGGGCTTATGTCCAAAATTTGAAAGTACCTAACTCGCTTTCACATCTTAATAGAAAGGAGATATTATGAAAAAAGACAAGTGGTGGCTTCCATTTTTAGCAGTAGGAGTCATCATAGCTTTAGCGGTGGGTTTAATTTATTTCACTAGACCCACTAAGGATGGAGATATAGGAACGTCTTCAGTTTCGCAATCGACTTCAAGTGATGAGAACAATTCAGCTTTGAGTTTAAAAGGTCAACAACTTCCAGAATTTAAAATGACCTCTCAAGATGGAAAATTGATTGCTATCTCGGAACTGTATGATAAACCTATATTAGTTGTCGAATGGGCTAGTTGGTGTCCGCATTGCCAGAAACAACTACCCATTGTTCAGCAGATGTATGAAAAGTATGGAGATCAAATTCATTTTGTTCTTCTGAATATGAACGAACCAGGAAAAGAAACAAAGGAAACTGCTGATCAGTATATCAAAGAAAAAGGATATACTTTCCTGTATTATTATGACGAAGATCAGTCCGCAGCCGATCTTTTACAGGTTCAAACCATACCAAGTATGTATCTTGTGACAAAACAGCAACAGGTAAAGAATGTATTAGTAAATCATACCACTGCTGAAAATTTCTCGAAAGAGTTACAAGAACTGCTAAACTAACATACATTCATTTCGGAAAAAAGGAGGAAGAAGAAATCGCAATAGGATTTCAGAGAAAATTATGAGAGATTTCATTAAAAAGGTCTCCATTCTGTTTACGATTCTGTTTCTCTCTGTGCCATTAGGATTAGCTAGTTTACGTTTCGGTCGTGGTGCGGCTGATGAAACTGAGGTAATTCGAGTAGGAGATAATACGGAAATTATCCAGAATGGATGTTATCGTAAGATAAAGAAATCGGACAAAACAAAGTGGACAGTTCCACGTAAACCGGTCGACTTAGTTATCCTTCAGGATGCGAGTGGATCGTTCAAGAACACCATTCCTAATGTCCAAAATGCCTTAAAAACATTGACAACATTTGTCAGTGAAGAAAATTATGATGAGAATAATCCACGTTTGGTTAAGACTGATAACCCGGATACATCAGACCGAGTTATGATGGCAACCTTCCAAGGTGCTGATGGATACAACTATTACTACAATAATAATTTTACAGGTCGTAAAGATACTTATGGTAGTTGGGGACCTGATTATGATTACAAATACAAGTCTAGCAACTTGTCTTCAGATCAAAATGATATCCATCAATTCATTGATAATATTAAGGTGGCAGGAGGAACCCCTACAGTACCAGCTATTGACGATGTCATTGCTCAATATAATCAAAGAAAAGGGAATATGGCTAACGGTCGTAAGACCATCTTCCTTTTGATTACGGATGGAGTTGCCAACGGGAAACGTGACCCGGATGGTAAGGTTCGTCTAGAGTACAGCGACTATCGCAACAATATTCTTACACGTGCTTGGAATTTTGATGAGCTAACTGAAGCATCTCAAAACGTTTTAGGGCGAGTGAAAGAGGTTAAGGAAGCATCTACAAGACTTCAAAATGTTGTTGGTTCCGAAGGGACTGTAGTAGTAGGTTTCTGGGAAGACGTATCAATCTTTGAAAACTCTAAAGCTCAGTATTATGACACCTATAGAGAAGGTTATTCAAAATACTTTGATATCGGTGACAACCGTTCAGTTCAAGATATCTTCCATGAAGCATTAGAGGGGATGGCTTCTCCAGCAAAAAATATTAATGGTAAGAACGTTTCTTTCTATGTTAATGAACAAAGTGATATCAATAAGTTCTCAAGTCGAGTTCTAGAATCTGTTGGAGCTGCGTTGATTAAGGAAGACATCAAAGGTGAGTTCACTGTTACACCTGGATATAAGGTTGATGCTGTTCGAATCAATGGTAAAACAGTTGTTGAAAAAGTCACAGATCCATCAAAACAAATTCGTGGTCGAATCAATCAAGAAGGTGACAATGTCACAATCTATGTACCCGATAGTGTCTTCAATCCAGGTAATAACAATTTCGACTATGATTTGAGTAAGGAAGCTCGTGCTCCTGAAACGAATGAAGAGGATGAAGTTGATCCGCCAGCTGATTATAAACCTGTAAACGAAGAAGTTACAGTTCCTGAGTTGACTGGTGTCTTCAAGACAGGTGAATTTTCAACTCAAAAAATCGGTGGACGTAATGAAAAAGTTGAAGTTCAAAAACTCGAGTACTGTTACCCAAGTGTCACGAAGAAAATTACCGACGCAGATAAGAGTAATGACTTGGGAGAAATTGATGACCCGCTTGGTTTGACAAAGAAAAAAGCCTATTCTGCACAATTGTCAGACAAGGCAGAGGAGTTTACCTATACTCTTGATTACAATTTCAATAACGTAGCCTACGAATTTGAAAAGAACGTCATGTTGACAGACCCACTTGACTACCGTTTGGAAGTGGTTGAAAGTTCAGCTACTGGACCAAATGGAGAAAAATGGACCACTCGTGTAGTTAGTCAAGATGATTCAGAAGGCAACCCTCAAAGTGTCGTGGTTGCGGATGTTCCTGCTAAAGGATCCAACTATAATTACTTGGTATTGAAGAAAGCTCAAATGACCATTAAGGTTCGTTTGAAAGAACAATACCGCAATAATCAATCAAGTAAAGAATTCATGGCTCTCCTTCAGGAAAGTAATGGATTTGGTCTCCTAAACCAAGGGAACATCATGTGGAATGGTGATGACAATCA
>NZ_JALDUA010000020.1:0-662 GCF_023109155.1 Streptococcus oralis
AAAAAAGATGTGACAATCAGTATGGATCCAAGCAGTGACAATATTGATGGTCAAACCATTCCGTTGAACCAGTACTTCAATTATCGTTTAATTGGTGGTTTGATTCCACAAAATCATTCTGAGGACTTGAATGACTATAGTTTTGTAGATGATTATGACCAAAAAGGTGATCAATACACTGGAAACTATAAAGTTCTTGCCAAGGTTGATATCCGATTGAAAGACGGTCGTGTTATCAAGGCAGGAACAGACTTAACAGCTGAAACACAGGTTGAACATGATCAAGATAAGGGAATGATTACCATTCGCTTCAAGGAAGAATTCCTTCAAGAGATTCAGTTGGATTCTCCATTCCAAGCTGAGACTTATATTCAAATGAAACGAATTGCTGTTGGAACCTTTGAAAATACCTATGTAAATACTGTGAACAAAGTTGCTTACGCCTCAAATACAGTTCGTACGACAACGCCAGAACCTAAGAAACCAGAGGAGCCAACGACTCCTACTCCAAATCCAAAAGGTAACCCTACTCTACCTCAAACAGGTACAAATGATTCAAGCTACATGCCATATCTTGGTCTAGCAGCTTTAGTAGGAGTTTTAGGACTTGGTCAGTTGAAACGGAAAGAAGATGAAAGCAAGTAAGCTCTAAAAGTTAAATA
>NZ_JALDUA010000021.1:0-615 GCF_023109155.1 Streptococcus oralis
TCATCCGTCAAATCAGTACGTGAATCAATGGCTGCTTCCTTGGCTTTCAGGGCATCATCGATCGATTGCTTAGCTGCTGGCTTGCTTTGCGCAGTTGGGTTGACTCCGTTAACTTCAGTTGTCCCAGTTGACTTAGCCTGGTCGACTTCTGCATTTGTGGTCGCAGCGTCAATGTTCTTCTTAGCCTCATCGGCCTTAGCTTTGGCATCGGCTTTCGCTGCAGCTTTCTCTTCATCCGTCAAATCGGTACGTGAATCAATGGCTGATTCCTTAGCTTTCAGCGCATCATCGATTGCTTGCTTGGCTGCTGGCTTACTTTGCGCGGTTGGCTCCACTCCATTGACCTCAGTTGTTCCATCAGTCTTGGCTTGATCAACTTCTGAGTTTGTCGTCGCAACGTCGATGTTCTTCTTAGCCTCGTCTGCCTTAGCTTTGGCATCGGCTTTCGCTGCAGCTTTCTCCTCGTCCGTCAAATCGGTGCGTGAATCAATGGCTGATTCCTTAGCTTTCAGCGCATCATCAATCGCTTGCTTGGCTGCTGGCTTCGCTACTGGCTGCGGATTGATTGAATTGACTTCAGTTGTTCCAGCAGTTTTAGCTTGCGATACTGCTTCA
>NZ_JALDUA010000022.1:0-576 GCF_023109155.1 Streptococcus oralis
ACGCAAGACCAAGAAAGCAGCCAAAAACAAGATTACTTATACCGGTTCAAAAGCAGTTGTAACGACTAAGGAAGTAACCAAAACTGAAGAAGTGGCCTTCCAGACTCGTGAGGTTGAAAATGCACTCTTAGCTGAAGGTGTTCGCCGAGTGAAGACAGCTGGTCAAAAGGGTGTTCGTACCATTGTTGAAACAGTGACTTACAGAGATGGTGTTGAAACAGGTCGTGTTGAGAAATCAAACACAATCACTACTCCAGCAGTAGACGAAGTTGTCGAAGTTGGAACTAAGAAAGTAGTAGCCCCAGTTGTAACGACTAAGGAAGAGACCAAGACAGAAGAAGTTGCTTTCCAAACTAAGGAAGTAACAAATCCAGATCTTCCAGAAGGAACTCGCCGAGTGAAAACAGCTGGCCAAAAAGGTGTTCGTACCATTGTTTACACAGTCACTTACACAGACGGCGTTGAAACAGGTCGAGTTGAGAAATCAAACACAATCACCACTCCAGCAGTAGACGAAGTTGTCGAAGTTGGAACTAAGAAAGTAGTAGCCCCAGTTGTAACGACTAAGGAAGAGAC
>NZ_JALDUA010000023.1:0-551 GCF_023109155.1 Streptococcus oralis
GCATCAAGAGCTTGACCATTCAAGATTGCACTTGCTGAACCTGCATAATCAAGAACAGACTCAAGTGTATCACTTACGCTGAAGGCTGTCGCATCTGTTGGGACACTTGTTTTCACGTTGTATGTGAAAATTTGATCACGATCAGCGAGTGTTTCTTCAGCTTTAGTATTGACATCTTTCTTGATCTCTGGCTCGTCTGGTGTTGGTGGCGTTACTGGGACTTCATTGGAGTCTTTCGTAAAGCCTGGTTTGTTTGGAAGATCAACCTTGTAAGCTGCCTTGTTCGGAACCTTGATTGACTTATCTTCTGTTACATAATCAGACAAGTTAGCTCCCGCTTTGATCTTAGCGTCGAAAGTTAATTCAACAGCTTGTCCAGCACTTGTTTTAGCTTGTTCTTCTGTAAGCGTCAAGGTAATGGTTTGTCCTTCTACCTTGATTTGGCTAGCGTCAAGAGCTTGACCATTCAATTTAGCACTTGAAGTTCCTGCGAATTCAAGAACGTCCACTAGGGTATCTGTGACTGAGAAGGCTGTCGCATCTTGCGCTAC
>NZ_JALDUA010000024.1:0-532 GCF_023109155.1 Streptococcus oralis
TACTTACGATGAAACTGAAAATCTTGTGACTCTTGAAATCAGCGACAAGGATGTTCTTGAAGCCTTGAAGGGAAGTAAAGTAACTCTCGTTCTTTACACAAACTTCAAAGAAGGAACAGACTTCGCTAAGTATCAGGACGGTGTATCAAATACAGCTACAGTAAGCTTCAATCACACCCCACAATCTACCAACACAGTTGTGGTGTTCCCACCAACACCGGTAACACCACCGGCTCCAAATATTCCACCTTCTGAGGGGGAAGTTCCACCAAAAGATCCAGGCAAAAACTTGCCAAATACAGGTTCTGAAGTTTCTACACTCTTTGAAGTCATTGCAGTTCTCATTTTTGGACTTACAGGACTTCTAGTTTGGAAAAACACAGCTGAACAATAGGATTGCATAGTAAGAGGAGGGTAGAAATATTTACTCTCCTCCTTACTGTATTTTGAAAGTGTTAAGGGAAAAAGAATGAGTAGAAAAAAATTATTAAAGTTAGGGATTTCAATACTTGCTTTAAACGCTCTTGGAGTA
>NZ_JALDUA010000025.1:0-526 GCF_023109155.1 Streptococcus oralis
TTGTTAGCCTCTGTTGAAGTCTCATCAGTTGACTTACCTGTCAAAGCTTTGAGTTCTTTCTCAGACTGTTCAAGTTGGGCTTGAAGAGTTGCTTTGATCTTGTCAAATTGAGCGTTTTCAACTTTGAGGGCGATGCGGTCAAGGTTCACTTTGAGGACTTGATTGATTTTATCACTGATCGTGAAGTTCGTCAATTCCGTCTTCTTGATGCGACCGTACTCATCTTTCAAGGCATTTCCATTTTCATCCTTAGGATCTGCAGGAACGAGCGTTGAAATGTCGAAGCGGAAGGTATCTAAAGCGTTTGGCAAGTGGTATTTTTTATCAGGTTTAGATCCATCTTCTGGCCCAACAGACTTAACTGGTTCACCTGGTGTTGGATCTGTTGGTTTTTCTGGGTCACGTGGTTTCACCGTTACCGGTTTTGATTCCTTGCTGCCAGATTGACCATTGGCATCCTTGAAGTTAACACTTGCTTTGTTTGGTACCAATTGATCCTTATAAGGAGTCAAATCGCTATGCGCTT
>NZ_JALDUA010000026.1:0-517 GCF_023109155.1 Streptococcus oralis
GAACAACCAGCGGAACCAAAAGTTGAGCATCAAGAAATCACTACAACAGAAGAGATTCCTTATGCATCTCGTACCGAAAACAACGCCGATCTTGCAGAAGGTACTCGCAACGTGAAACAAGCGGGTGTTAAAGGTACTAAGACCATTACTTGGGATATCACACTGACAGATGGTAAAGAAACAGCTCGTACTAAGAAAAGCGAGAAAGTTACCAAAGAACCAGTAGAAGAAATCATCGAAGTTGGAACTAAGAAAACAGGTGTAGAAACCAAAGAAACAGTGACTGTGGAGGAAAAAGTTGCTTTCAAAGAAGAAACGAAAGTAGACCCAGCACTGGATAAAGGTCAAACGCGTGTTGAAGAAGGTGAAGAAGGTATCGATGAAGTCACTTATGAAGTGACAAAAGTGGATGGTGTTGAAAAATCTCGTAAAGAAGTTTCACGCAAGACCAAGAAAGCAGCCAAAAACAAGATTACTTATACCGGTTCAAAAGCAGTTGTAACGACTAAGGAAGTAA
>NZ_JALDUA010000002.1:470533-504439 GCF_023109155.1 Streptococcus oralis
AGTTACAGTTCCGTCTGGTGCAATCGTGTAAGTTCCTTGACCTGGAATAGATTTCTCTTTGCTTCCATCTTCGAAGGCTGGCTCTACTGTTTCATCAATTGGAACAAGTGGGTCGCCACCTTGGAAGCTTGGAGTACCTGTTTGTGGAAGTCCTTGAGGACCTGTACTTGTTGCACCGGTTCCTGTTGGGGTCACCTTAGTAAACTCTGGACTGTAAGTCGCAGTGACTGGGGTGCCGTTCTTATCTACACGTTTGACTGTAACTGGATCTGGGTTTCCAACAAACTGCTTGTCTGGTGTGAAGGTCACTGTACCATCCGGCGCAATCGTATAAGTTCCTTGGCCTGGAATAGATTTCTCTTTGCTTCCATCTTCGAAGGTTGGCTCTACTGTTTCATCAATTGGAACCAGTGGATCGCCGCCTTGGAAGCTTGGAGTACCAGTTTGTGGAAGTCCTTGAGGACCTGTACTTGTTGCACCAGTTCCTGTTGGTGTTACTTCTTTCACTACCGCTTGGTACTTGACAGTAACAGGAGTTCCGTTGGCATCCACACGAGTCAATTCAAGCTCTGGTGTTTCACCCTTGAACTGTTTATCAGGAGTGAAGGTCACCTTACCGTCTGCATCCACTTCGAACTTACCAACATTTGGCACTTCTTTCACAGTTGTACCATTGTCAAATAGTGGAGTTGAATCAGCTGGGAATGGAACTGAGTCATGGCCTGGAGTGAAGGTCACTTTACCTTCTTGGACCTGACCTTGCAGACCCTCTGTCTTATCACCTGAACCAGTCGGAGTTACCTTAGTAAACTCTGGGCTGTAAGTCGCAGTAACTGGAGTGCCATTCTTATCAACACGTTTCACTGTAACTGGATCTGGGTTTCCAACAAACTGCTTGTCTGGGGTGAAGGTTACAGTTCCGTCTGGTGCAATCGTGTAAGTTCCTTGGCCTGGAATAGATTTCTCTTTGCTTCCATCTTCGAAAGTTGGCTCGACTGTTTCATCGATTGGAACCAGTGGATCACCACCTTGGAAGCTTGGAGTGCCCGTTTGTGGAACACCCTGAGGACCCGTGCTGGTTGCGTTAGTGCTGGTTGGGGTTACCTTAGTCACTGTTGGAGTATAGGTCGCAGTAACTGGGGTGCCGTTCTTATCTACACGTTTGACTGTGACTGGAGTTGGTGTGCCAACATATTGTTTTTCTGGAGTAAAGGTGATAGAGCCATCTGGATTGATGCTGTATTCACCTACACCTGGAACTGTTTTCGTTGACTGTCCATCTTCGAAAGTCATTGGTTTCGTATCATCAAGTGGAACCAATGGATTACCTTCTGTGAAGGTTGGGGTACCTTTTTGCGGTTGACCTTGGATACCATTTGAAGTGGCGTCTGTTGAAGTTGGGGTTACCTTAGTCACTGTTGGAGTATAAGTCGCAGTAACTTCTGTACCGTTCTTATCTACACGTTTCACTGTTACTGGAGCTGGAGTTCCAACGTATTGTTTTTCTGGAGTAAAGGTGATAGAACCATCAGAATTGATGCTGTATTCACCTACACCCGGAACGGTCTTCGTTGACTGACCATCTTCGAAAGTCATTGGTTTCGTATCATCTAGTGGAACTGCTGGATCGCCTGCTGTAAAGGTTGGCTTACCGCTTTGTGGCTGTCCTTGCAGACCAGTTGATGTATCATTTGTACTTGTTGGAGTGACTTTAGTCACCGTAGGTTGATAAACTGCTTCGGCAGTAGAACCATTCTTATCTGTCACACGAAGAGTTGCAGGAGTTGGTGTACCATAGAAATCAGGTGCTGGTTGGAAGCTAATATCCCCATTCGGTTGAACAGTATAGGTTCCTTGAAGTTTACCACTAGCATCATGTACTGGTAAGCTGTTACCTTGTTGAACTTGTCCATTAACCACAAATTGTGGACCTTCTGGTGCAAATGGCACAGTCTCATTTTGACCATTGATAGTTGCTTGACCAGGGGTAAAGGTGAGGTGGCTATCTTGCTTTTGACCTTGGAGTCCAGTAGTTTCTGCTCCTTGCCCTGTTGGAGTTGCAGCCTTAACATCTGCTTGGTAAGTAGCTGTTACTTCTGTTCCGTTCTTATCTACACGCTTAACGGTTTCTGCAGTTGGACGTCCAGAGTATCCAGGAACTGGTTGGAAAGTAACGCGGCCTGTACTATCCACCTTATAAGTTCCAACACCAGGAACCTCTTTCGTTGACTGACCGTTGTCAAAGGTTGGTGCAATTGATTCATCAATTGGAACACGGTTATCACCTGGAGTGAAAATCAAGTTACCAGATTGTTCAGCGCCTTGGATACCTTCAGAACTTGCGTTTTGAGATGTTGGAACAACTCGGGTAACAGTTGGTTGATAAGTTGCAAAGTGATCATTACCACTTGCATCATTTACTTTTAATTTAATCGGATCAACAGTTCCTACAAATGATTTATTTGGGGTAAAGGTTACTCGACCTGTAGTTGGATCTAAGTTGAAGGTACCAACCTCTTTCCCACCTGATGTTGCAGGAATACTAGTTCCTGAGATAGGATCTCCATTTCCATCTAAGAAAGTAGCAGGATTACTTGCAGATGGTTGAACCGGTGTGTTGGCTGGATTACCATCTGTAAATGAGATGTCTTTTACTTGCGCTAAACCTTGAGCATCAGTTGAACGATGTTCAGTGTAATCAACTACTGTAGGAACATAACGAGCATCCATAGAATTTAGAGGTTGGTTGATGACTGGTTCTGAATTGTTTTTCGCTGACCATTCAGTGCTTGCACCGTTGCTATCAAAGCGACGGATGTTAATACCTGACGTAGTCCCTACGTATCCAGCATTTGGAACAAAAACAACATCAACATTATCACCATTTGGCGTCACTTTGTATCGGCCTTCTGCTGTTGTATACCAACCTTCTGCATCTGCTGTTAATTCACGTCCATTATTATCTAAAACAACAGGTGCCTTATTAGTATCAATCGTTGTTCTAGCATTCTCGTCTTCTTTAGAATAACCACGAGATGTGAAGTGTAGGCTTGCTTGTTGTTGTTGATCGCGTAAGCCCTTGGTTTCCTTCTTTTCACCCTTTGGTGGGTATGTAAGGTTGACTTGTAAGTCTTCAACTTCACCACTGAAGGCTGTACCGGTAGGCTTCTCGATATCACCTTGATTCAAGGCAATACGAACACGCATCCCTAACTTCTTGACTGAGTCGTCATTCATTGGAGCATGATTTCTGAAAGTAACTGTGTAGTCTCCTTCAGAAGTGACTTCAGTAAACTCACTGGCTTCGTTCTCGTCAAATTTCCCGTTATTGTTAAAATCAATCCAAGCTCGAACATAGGCTTTTTCATTTCCATTAGCTGAAGCATGGAAACGAAGCGAATAATCCCCATCACGAAGACGATCTGCTTGGAATAACTCATGAGTCTTACCAACTAAGTCTGATGGTAAAAGCTGATCAATCCCTTCATCAGCATGATCTGTACTATCATCGTGAGTCCAATCGTTGCCTGAAGTTGTATCAATATCCGCAGGCTTCCGACCAAGATATGGTTGTGGATTTTGTGCTCCCGTAGCAGCATTGTAACCAGAAATAGTGTGAACTGCATTTCCATAGCTTTCAGGCGCATCCCCAGTATCTACAACCATGAAACCAATCATAGCAGCTTGCTGACCAGAAGATGCGATATAAATACCTACCTCTGATGCTTCACGAGTCATCACAATTGGGACTGTATGATCCTTCGAAGTGTTAGGACCAAAGACTTGTGAACCTAAACCACCCGTTCTTTGATCAGGATTTGTAAATTTAGTCCAGTCAATTGTTGGAGTAGTTGCGTTATCACCAATATACTGACCAAGTCGATTAGGATTCATTGGTGCGTAGGTATCTGTAATCACTTTACCTTGTGGTGACACACGTTTCCATTCAGCTAAATGTTCCCATCCTTTCCCATTTGTAGTAAAGATAGCATATTCACCTGGGTTTGCTTCTTCTCCATCCGCCATAACCACTGTGGCCTTAACAGGCTTGTTTAGATATGTTGCTTCAACCTTAAACTTCACACCATAACTTGCACCATTCTTAGGAACCTGCAATTGGGTTCTACGTCCATTAGTATCAATTCCCTGCTCACGAAGAGATGTCCATTGGTTCATAGGAGCACCAATGATTTTTGGTCGTGCAGAATCACCCTCATTAACTTGGCGATTATAGTCTGCAGGCACATATCTAAACCAGGTATTTTTAGCATTAGGATCATAACTATTTTCATAAGAAGTCCCTGCTACACGATCACGATAAATCTCAGTTGAGTGGAAAGGTTTTAGTTCCGTAACTGTTAATTTAACGACATATCCTGGAGAAATTTCCTTCTCATAAACACTACCTACTTTAAGAGAACCGTCAGTATCAAGTCCTTTAAATGCCTGACTATCACCAAAATCTAACCAGTTAATTTGCTTAACTAGATCCGCAGGGCGTTTCTTTTCGGAATCTGCTAAAGTTGGTTTTTCAATTGTGTTGTTAGGATCTCCATCACGTAAACCAGTAGGTGTAGCATCTCGACGTGCTCGGCGAGAACGTGTAGGTTGCGTAGCCTCCCTAGTCGCTACTGGTTGTTCTGTAGCTCTTGAAGCACTTACAGCTTCTGAGCTAGCTTCAGTTGGAGCTGAATTGGCACTTTCTGCAGGCTTCATTTCTGTAGGAGCAACCGGCTTCTCAACAGAAGGTTGAGGTGTTTCAGTAACAACTGGCTGTTCATTCTTTGGTTTCTCAATAGATTCTGAAGCTGAGTTTGCAGGTTTACTATTCTCAGCGGATTGAGGAACCTCAGTATCTGAAGCAACTACAGTAGTTGCAGGTTTTGGTGATGTTTCAGAATTTGCTGGTGCTGTAGAAGTTGCTGATGGTTCAGCAATATCCGTTCGCGAAATCTCATTTTGGACACCAGAAGCACTTGTTTCATCAGCGCTAACCTGAGACGTCACTCCCAATAGAACCAAGGTAGACAAGAGCACAGAGCAAACACCCACGTTTAGTTTCCGAATAGAAAACTTACGAAGGTGTGGATTAAATAATTCTTTTCCCATTAGAATCTCCTAAAATTATTTTTTAAGATATTATACATTATTTTTAATGATTTAGCTACTAAATTATCCTAGAATAATAACTTTTTTTCTATTAAGTGAGCTAAATGAGCAAAGTTTTAAATATCATTATATTAAGCGCTCTTTATGTTTGTTTTTAGGAATATTTATACTAATGTTTTATATTTCAAATAAATTATTTTACAAACTAAATTAACCTTTCATAGAATATAATAAAAAAATTCCTGCTATTTATAAAGCATCAAAAAACCACTCACTCCAAAGAGCAAGTGGTTCGTGTAATTTTTATTTTTCAAGTAAGCTGAGCGCTTCTGCATCAGCGATAATCGTCACATCAGGGTGGTTTTGTAGGCTACTTGCTGGTAGACTTTCAGTCACTGGACCAGACACTGTTCCAGCAATGGCTTCTGCTTTCGACTCACCGTAAGCAAAGAGAATAATTGACTTGGCATCCAAGATGTTTTTAATTCCCATTGAAATGGCTTGAGTTGGAACATCTTCAATCTTGTCAAAGAAACGTGCATTGGCTTCGATGGTAGATTGATCAAGTTCTACTAGATGGGTTTGACTGTCAAATGGAGTTCCTGGCTCGTTAAAGCCGATATGTCCATTGCGACCAATTCCCAAGATTTGCAAATCAACTGGATGGTCAGCCAAAATTTGATTATAGCGTTCTACTTCTTCTTCAGCATTGTCCTTAACACCACGTGGCAAGAAGCTTTCTTTAAATGGTTTTTGGTTGAACAAGTTTTCCTGCATGAAGTAACGGTAAGATTGTGGATTGTCCCCATCAAGCCCTACATACTCATCAAGGTTCACACTGGTTAGATTTGAAAAATCAAGGTCACTCTCAACGATTTCCTTGTAAAACTCAAGCGGGCTGCTTCCTGTCGCAAGTCCTAATGTTTGAGCACCATTGGCCAATTTTTCCTTCAAAATCTCAAAAGCTACTTTTCCACCTTCGATTTGGTTTTCAACTTTAATAACTTTCATTTTATATCCTCCATATTTCTATATTTATTATATGGTATAGACCAATTTTTGTCAAGTGAAAACGATTTATTTTCCAAAAATAGAGCGTCCAAACTTGAAACGTGTTATAATGGATAAGATTAGAAGTTAGAAAGAATGATGAAAAAAATGAATACAGCTGATTTTGATTTCCACTTACCTGAGGAATTGATTGCCCAAACGCCACTTGAAAAACGTGATGCGTCTAAACTCCTTATCGTTAATCGTGAAACGGGAGAAATGCAGGATAAACACTTCCACTCCATTATCGACATGCTGGAACCTGGTGATGCCCTTGTCATGAACGACACTCGCGTTCTCCCTGCCCGCCTCTATGGTCAAAAAGAGGAGACCGGAGGTCATGTGGAGCTTCTCCTGCTCAAAAATACTAGTGGTGATGAGTGGGAAGTCCTCGCTAAACCTGCCAAACGCCTCAAGGTCGGTACTCGCGTCAGTTTTGGAGATGGTCGCCTCAGCGCTGTCGTTACGGAAGAATTGACCCACGGGGGCCGCATTGTCCGCTTTGAATACCAAGGAATTTTCCTAGAAGTTTTGGAAAGTCTAGGTGAAATGCCATTACCGCCTTATATCCATGAAAAACTGGAGGACCGTGAACGCTATCAAACGGTCTACGCTAAAGAAAGTGGTTCTGCTGCAGCACCGACTGCTGGTCTCCACTTTACTAAAGAACTGCTAGCAGAAATCCAATCCAAGGGTGTTCATCTAGTCTATCTCACTCTTCACGTCGGACTCGGAACCTTTAGACCTGTCTCTGTTGACAATCTGGATGAACACGAAATGCACTCAGAATTCTACCAACTTTCTGAGGAAGCAGCTGCCACCCTTCGCTCTGTCAAGGAAAAGGGAGGTCGCGTCATCGCTGTCGGAACCACTTCGATCCGCACACTGGAAACCATCGGTTCCAAGTTTAATGGGCAAATCCAAGCAGATTCTGGCTGGACCAATATCTTTATCAAACCAGGCTACGACTGGAAGGTTGTGGATGCTTTTTCAACCAACTTCCACCTTCCCAAGTCAACTCTTGTTATGCTAGTTTCTGCCTTTGCTGGTCGTGACTTAGTCCTAGATGCCTATCACCATGCCATCCAAAAACACTACCGCTTCTTCAGTTTTGGAGATGCCATGTTTATCTATTAAGAAAATCCCTATTAGGAAACCTAATAGGGATTTTTCTAATTATTCTATACCAAACTTTGGATCTTTCAAACTCTGAACACTGGCATTGATAACTGCTCCGATAATCAAAATCTTTGCAATGAGAATAAACCAGAACATCATGACTACCACGATAATGGAACTGAAAAATCGGACATCAACCAGATGATTAACATAACTATTGACGTAGACAGAAAAGATATTCAATAAAAAGATAAGAGTTAGCAAGACAAAGACACTTCCTGGTAAAACATAGCGGATTCGTGGTGCTTTTACTTTTGGAAGGAAGTAATAAATCATGACTAGAATGGCAAAGATCAAGGCATAGACCAGAGGGCCTGTAAAGTCTTGCAGGTAAGAAAATAGCGGACTGTCTGATTGCCAGTAAGTTTTGAGGAGGTTAAGCAACATACGACCAAACATACTCAAAAACAAGGCAAAGGCAAAAAGGATCTGCAAGCCAAAACTAACAAGTAGACTCATCAACTGATGGGAGATAATGCCTCGACTCTTGGTCACTCCATAGGCTTTGTTAAAGGCTTTTTGGAGGAAATCCATTGATTTCGAAAAAGTCCAGAGGGCAGATAAAACAGCAAAACTCAGCAAACCAGTCGATGGTTGAGTCAGAACTTCTCGGACAATCTTGGCGACCACATCATACACCGTATCAGGCAAAAATTCCTTGATCGTCAGTAAGAAATTTGAGACCGGAATCTGAAAATAAGGCAAAATATTGACCATTATCATTAGCAAAGGAAAGATTGAAATCAACCAATAGTAGGCAACCGCAACACTGGTCAACTCGCTATCAGATGCTTGATAATAATGCAAAAAAGCTTTCAATAAGGGCCTGTCCATCAGCTCTTTCCACCACTTTTTCATGTTCCATCCTCCGTCATTTTCTTCATCATCTAAGTTCTTCTGATTAAATCTAGCATATCATAAGGCAAGGTATTTGCAGCCTCTTTCAGAGAATAATTCTCTAAATTATTCACATTTTGGCGTAGTTTTTTGGCATACTTGGCTGTTATCAGTTTAGCTTCTTCGTATTCAAAGATTGCCTTACGTTCGAGATAGTAGCCTCGCAGCATTTCTTCGATATTGTTTGGCTTGATGCGATTGATAACCCGCTCAACAAAAGCACCACTTCCGATAATGGCCGTCTCGCGTAGACGAGACTCTTGCATAAAGCTAATCAGAGAACTCTTGTAAACCCCTTTGAGGTTTTCCAAACTCTCGATAATCAGCTCTGTATTTTCCAAATACAACTCTGAAATTTGATCATAGTCAACTGCTAGTAGTTTACGAGATTCTTCATTCATCCAACTACGGAAAGTTTTGCCAAAGGTAAACATTTCATGGAGTAGAAAGCGCAGTATCCGTAAGGAAACTAGGAAGTAATAAGTCACTCTAGAAGCGAAATTCCGATTGATACTCTGCTCCATGTTTTTTAGGTAACGTTGGTAAACTCGATAGCCACGCTCACTGACTCTATTTTCTTCATAGGCTTGCTCCAAACCGTCACTCTCAATACTCAAGATAAGAAGCTTTAGGGACTCCCAGTCCTCTTGGACTCTCTTATTTTCCAGACTAAGGATGAGGTTTTCAATTCGACCATGATAATTATCAATAGCTGCATAAAGAGGAAGTTTGTTCTTGTGATGGTCCAGCTCTTTTTCTAATTCTGCAGCTACATCATTCAAAATCGCAATATGCATCAAATGGTCCTTGCTTTCCTCTTGTTCCTCAGATAAGCGAGGGAGGACCAGTAAACCTGTTAGAAAGCTTAATAGTGTAACGCCTGCTACGAGAAAGAGCAACAGAGGATACTCCTGCTCCAAATGACTTGGTATGAGGAGAATAGTCGCGATAGATACTGTCCCTTTGACACCAGAGAAGGTCAAAAGAAGCATATCTTTCATGTACTTATGAATTTTTTTCTTAAGTCGACGCGTCCTCACAAAGTAAAAACCAGCAATCATGACAAAGCGGATCGCAAAAAGCAAGAAGGTCAGAACGACAACTGAAAGCAGTAAAAGAAGGGGATTGTAGAGAGAATTAGACAAAATTGGCTCTGCAATCAATTCTAATTCCATTCCCAAGAGAACAAAGACTGATCCATTTAGCATAAAGGTCACGGTGTGCCAGACGGTCTCCGTCACGGTGTCTACCTGAGCCTCAAGGAGCGTAATTTTCTTAAAGCGACTGGCCTTCAAAATACCTGCAACCACTACTGCGATAATCCCTGAAACATGAAACTCTTCTGCGATGAAAAAGGTCATGAGCGGCAAACTTAGCTCTAGCAATAGTTCACTGGCTATATCTATCGCTCGTACACTCAGTAAAAAGCTATGCAAAAAACGATTGACCATAGCCGTCACAAAACCGACTACAAAACCACCAAGTATAGAAAGTGCTAGGGAAGTTCCAGCTTGGCTGAAAGAAAACGTTCCTGTTGTCCAAGCAGCAAGAGCCATCTGAAAGGCAACCAAACCAGAAGCGTCATTTAAGAGTCCTTCCCCTTTTAGAATATTAGAAACCCGTTTGGGAAAACGAAAACGTTCAGAAAGAGATGCGAAGGCAACCAAATCTGTTGGCCCAAGTGCCGCTCCAACTGCTAAACAGGCAGCCAAAGGAAGAGTCATCCAAAGGAAGTGAGCCATGCCCCCCAAGCTTAAGGTTGAGATAAAAATCACAGGAAAAATCAGAAAGACGACAATCCGCCAATGTTTCAAAATGGACGTAATATCCGCTTCTTCTGCCTCCCGGAAAAGTAAGGGACCAATAACCATGGCCAGAAACAGCTCTGTATTGAGATGAAAGTCCGCATCGGGAACAAATAAGCCAATCCCAATCCCCAAAAGGATTTGCACAAGAGGAAGGGGCAAAAAAGGGAGAAGTTTATTGGTCGTAGTTGAAATGATTAAGACAAATAAAAATAGAATCAAGTAAATGAGTAATTCCACACAATTCCTCCTTAATCTTTTTTACAACAAGATTCAAAAATCTCCTTTTGCTCTTGGATTTTCTGATCAATCTTAGAACAGTCTTTGTGCTCAATTTTTTTCTGGCATCGTTCCATTTCAAGAGCCACTAATTTTTTCTTGATTTTAAGCATTTTCTTGCTCATATGTGCTTCATCAAGCACCCCGACTGCTCGCTCGTGATGCGTTGACTCAACAAAATTTTGGCGCATTGCCTCAAGCTTCTCACGAAGGTATTGTTTATCCATGTCTATACCTTTCTAATTTTTCAATCATAACTAAAAACGGTGGATTATTAACTTGGTTGAGAGTCCGATAAATGGCAGCTGTATACTCTTGTTGGTTCAACTGGCTAACAAACTCCAATACAGCATCCCTCTCAGTATCTCCTCCTTCATGACCATAGTAGATCATGATAGCAATCCGTCCTCCTTTGACAAGCAAATGACACAGCTTTTCTAATGCTTCGATAGTAGTCTGAGGTTGTGTGATGACGGATTTGTCAGCAGAAGGCAGATAACCCAGATTAAAAATCCCTGCCTTAGCTTCTGTCACAAATTGGTCCAGTTTCTCATGACCTTGCAAGATTAACTGGGCATTTGTCATTCCAGCCTGATCCAAACGCTCTTGGGTTTTCTCCAAAGCCTGCTCCTGGATATCAAAGGCATAGACTTGCTTGGCTAACTTGGCTAGAAAAAGGGTATCATGGCCATTGCCCATGGTCGCATCCACTACGATATCCTCTTTTGTCACAACTTCCGCTAAAAAATCATGCGCCATCTCAAGTGGTCTTTTCATTTTTAAACTCCTGTTTTACAGCCTTGCATCCTTGCACACTTCCACGACGGCGCATCTCAGTTTCAATAGCATTTAGCACTTCCCATTTATTGAGGCTCCACATAGGACCAATCAGCATATCTCTCGGTGCATCTCCTGTAATTCGATGGATGACGATATGCTTGGGAATGATTTCCAACTGGTCACAAATGACCTTGACATACTCGTCCTGACTCATCAGTTGCAAACGACCTTCGTGGTAATCTCGCTGCATCCGTGTATTGGTCATGAGGTGAAGCAAGTGCAGTTTAATTCCTTGAATATCGTTATCCGTGACACAGCGACGGACATTTTCAATCATCATCTCATGGGTTTCGCCAGGCAGGCCGTTAATCAGATGGGAAACAATTTCAATCTTGGGATACTTTCTCAAGCGTTTTACTGTTTCAACATACAATTCATAAGAATGAGCACGGTTGATCAAGTCAGAGGTTGCTTCAAAAGTAGTCTGTAAGCCCAATTCAACCGTCACATGCATGCGTTCCGATAACTCAGCCAAATATTCGATTGTTTCATCAGGTAAGCAATCCGGGCGTGTTCCGATATTGATTCCCACTACACCAGGTTCGTTGATAGCCTGCTCATATCGCTCCCGAATCACTTCCACCTTTTCATGGGTGTTGGTAAAATTTTGAAAATAAACCAGATACTTCTGAACATCTGGCCACTTGCGGTGCATAAAGTCAATTTCCTTATAAAATTGCTCACGGATAGGGGCATCCGGTGCCACGATGGCATCTCCAGAACCTGAAACCGTACAAAAAGTACAACCACCATGGGCTACAGTTCCATCCCGATTTGGACAGTCAAATCCCGCATCGATAGGAACTTTGAAAGTCTTCTCTCCAAAAAGTTTTCGATAATAATCATTCAAGGTATTATAAGATTTCATAACTTTCATTATAACAAAAAACACCTACAATCTCAAAAGCCTGACTTTCCAACAAATTCCCTTGTTTCTCATTTCCTTTAGCGTTTTTTTATGATACAATATGGGTATGATTTTAATGAAAATAGCATCTATTTTATTATTGATATTAACCTTGGTGGTTTGCTTTATTGTCACCAAGCTTTTCGGACTTAGGAGAATAGGATTTAATTTCGCGGATCTAGCTTTTCCACTTTTGGTATTTGAGTACTACCTAATTACTGCTAAAGCCTTTACCCACAACTTTCTACCGCGACTTGGAGTCGCACTTTCACTCCTAGCAATCCTCCTTGTAGTCTTTTTCCTTGTCAAAAAACGAAGTTTTTATTACCCTAAATTCATCAAATTCTTCTGGAGAGCCGGTTTTCTCCTTACCCTGATTATCTACATAGCTATGATTGTCGAATTGATGATGCTCCCATAAAAAACATTCCCTCAGACAGCTGTCTAAGGGAATGTTTTTATCTTCATACTTACTTTCTAAGCTCTACCAAGATACTTTTTCTTATTTCCTAAATGTTAAGGCGTAGAATTTTTCATCCCAAAGAAGTTTCATTTCCTTTTCCTTAACTTCACTTGGAACAGCATTCTCAATTTCACTCAAATCAACAGTAGCGTCTTTAAAATAATCCTTACTAAAATGATTTTTCTTATATTGCTGATCCACATAGTCAGCCGTCTCATCTGCAATTAAAATCTTAGTCCCTGGCTTCGCCACTCGTAGCATTTCCTGCATAGCCTTGGCCTTATCATTGAAAAAATTGATTCCGCCAATATGGTAGACAATGTCAAAACTATTATCCGCAAAGGGGAGATCCTCCGCGCAAGCATGGAAAAGTTGCAGATTGGTCTTTTTAGCGCAAGATTTCTGGCATTTTTTTAGCATACTGATAGAAATATCTACCCCTACAAAGTCTAAACTTTTCAGGTCAATTGTCTCAGGAATATAACGGAGGTCTTGGCCAGTCCCGATAGAGACATAAAGAACAGATAAATTATCCTTCCATTCTATTTCCTCCATCAGATCCTTTCTCAACTTATCAATTGCCTTGCCGTGGAGAAGTGGTCCTATCCATTTCTCACTCATATCATACCAGCGAGCCATACGGTTGTACATGGTCATGTATTTAGCATTATCTCCAGATAAATAATCTGGATTAAGAGACAGATAGATAGTCCCATCTTTTTGAAAATTTTCCACCTCCAAACCTGACTTCAATTTATCTTGTAATCTTGTTTCAATCATATGCAACATCTCCTTTTTTATTTGTCACCTATTATAGAGGATTTCGTAGCGAAAACAATAGCTTTTCAGTAAGTGGCAACTATCCACTTGTATCCGGTAGTAGAACCAGGGTCCGTTACAAAAAAACAAGTGCCAATTTCCATTGACACTTGTTTCTACTTTTAAACTGTGTTGCAAAATTTCGTGAAAGATACCGTTTAAAAAACTTAATCTTCTTTTTTGCGTCTTGCCAAGAATCCTGTTCCCAATCCAAGTAGGGCGATTCCAGCTACTAGAGCCACTTGGTTAGACTCGCTTCCTGTATTAGGCAATTCCCCACCTTTTTTAGGCTTACCTGGTTCATTTGGTTTGCCAGGTGTTGGTTTTTCAGGAGTGTGCGTATTTGTAATGTTGTAACCTTCTACTGAAGCAGTATAACCATCTGGAACATTCACTTCTTCAACAGTGTAGGCAATCTCCTTACCTTCTTGATAACGATCAAGACCTGTAAACTCATAAGTCCAGCCACTTGTTTCTGACACTGTAGCTGTCTGACCAGTTTCCTTACCATCTGCAAGAAGTTTTACGGTGATAGATGCTGGACGGATGCCATCTTTGTTATCTTCATCTTTCCAGATTTTATGACCTTTTACAGCTGTTTTTTCTGGAGTATGTTCGTTGGTAATGGTGTACTTACCATCCTTGTCTGTAGTGATGGTTGCTTTGTATTCTGTCATAGCAGTTTCTTTGACAGTGTACTTGATTTCCTTACCATTCTCATACTTAGGAAGTTTTTTAGATTCGAACTTCCAGCCAGTTTTTTCTGAAACTTCAATTTCTTGAACAACCTTGTCGCCGTTAAGAATTTGAACTTTCACAGATGTTGTACGTTTACCGTCTTGGTTGTTGTTATCTTTCCACACCTTAGTTCCTGAAAGAACTACTGTTTCTACGTCATGAGTGTTAGTCACCACTTGACCAGTTACAGAGGCTTTATAGCCAGCTGGTACATCTACTTCATCGATAGAGTAAGTAATTTCTTTACCAGCTTCGTATTGTGGAAGATTTGTGAATGATGCTACCCAAGTGTTAGCGTCTGTCTTATCCTTAGCTGTCAAGGTTAATTTCTTACCTTCAACGGCTACTGGATCAGCATCTCCTACTTTTTTGTAAAGTTGAACCGTTACGGACTCAGGACGTTTGCCGTCTTGGTTGTTCGAGTCGTTCCATACTTTTGTTACCTTGTAGTCAATTTCTTTAGGAGCATATTTGTTTGTGATGGTAAAGTCTGTAATAGTTGATTCGTATTCGGCTACGGCTTCTTCTGTTACAGTGTATTTGATTTCTTTGCCATCTTTATATTTTGCTAATTTCGTGAATTCGACAGTCCAAGTTCCATCTGCGGCTGCTTGAACTTCTTTCGAATCATGTTTCTGACCATCTGCTAAAAGATTGATTGTAATCTTAGTTGGACGTTTACCGTCTTGGTTGTTTGCGTCATCCCAGTTCTTAGTTGCTTTTACATCAACTGTTTCTGGTGAATAGCTATTTGTGATGGTGAATCCAGATGCAGCATCACCAGTAATTTCAGAAGTGTAACCAGCAACAGTTACTTCTACTACCGTGTACTGGATAGGTGTGCCGCCTTTATCAGCATCAAGGTCTTTGAAGCTTCCAGCCCAACCATTTGCGGCATTGAGCTCAAGTGTCTTACCAGTATCTTGACCGTCTGCAAGCAATTTAACTGTGACAGAAGATGGGCGTTTACCATCTTGGTTGTTCTCGTCCTTCCATACTTTCTTAACAGAAACTTGAGTTTTTGCTGGAGTATAAGTATTCTCGAAAGCTTTTTCATCATCGTAAGAAACAGTTGCTTCAAGTGCACCTTTGCCCTTATCTACTACAGTAACTGTAGCCGTGACAGTTTTAGTGTCGTACTTGATGTTTGTATCACTGCCAGCTTTTTCAGCAATTTTAAAGGTATAAGTTCCTGCTTTGTCAAATTCCAATTCTGAGAAAGCAATGTTTCCGTCTTTGTCATTCTTCACAGTTTCTTTCACCTTACCATCTTGGTCTGTTAAAGTGAATTCAAACTCTTCAGCCTTTAACTCACGTCCTGTAAGTTTTTTATTAGCTTTGATCTTTGCTTTAGCTTTGCTACGTTTATTTGTAACTGTTTTGATAGCTCCATCTTGTCCAACAGTCATCTCAAATGGAGTAGGATTCAACTCATATCCCTCAGGAGCCTCAATCTCGGTTACCGTAAAGTTCCCCTTCTTGATATCACTCTCTGAGTAAATAGATGACTCAGCAATTCCGTCATCATTTGTCGTTACAATTTCCTCTTTAGCCGTAGCTCCTGCTGGAGGAGTAATCTTGAATTTTGCTCCTTTTAGACGGTCATGAGTCAGCTCGTCGACCTTGTAAAGAATGATACGGTAACCAGTTTCTAACTGAATTGTACCACCAGATGCAACGACTGAGTTTCCGATTTGCTTAACGACTGTCTTATTACTATAGTCGTCATATGTAAGAATCTGGTCATCACCCTTCATTTCAGCATTATTCTGAACTTTTGTTCCATCAGCTGGAGCACTTGTTTTATAATTAATTCGAAATGCTGCAGGTTTCCCGTTCTTAGCAACAATTGAAGAAGCATTGTTAATTGTTAAAGTAAAATCGGTATATGACTCATTCCAACTAACTTGGTAATCTTTACCAGCTTCTAAGACTACCTCATCTTTAAAGTAATAAGATTTATCGTACCAACCTGCCGTAACTTTAAATGTTTCTGGAATCATCTGCATCGGTGAGGCATTAGGGTCAACCCAGTCATGAATTTCAATTTTGTTATAGGCAGCTTGTTTCGGATTAGCTCGAACATACCAACTGTGTAAATATTGCCCACTCTTATTTAGAGCACTAGATGTCCAATCCTCTTTGTAAATCAGACCATGATACTTACTGAAATTCGCACGTCCAATACCTTCAGAATAATCAGATGCTTCGCCTCTTTTTACCTTAATCTGGTGTGTAATTTCATTTATAGTTTCCGTTTTATCAAATCGAAGCGTCTCATTGCTTAGTTCATTTTTAGAACTAAAACCAACAAAGAATGTCCCTTTGACATTTTGTACTTGATAGCCACCTTTTTTCTCAAGGTAAGCTTTCAGATTCTTTAATGTAATAGTTACCTTACCACCATTATTATCCCCATTTGATACAATTTGAGTTTCCCCGATAACAAGATCTGGTTCATTGTCATTTAAGTCAAAACTCTCATTTCTCACGGTTAACGGACTTGGGACTGTAAATGTAAAGGTGTCACCGTCCTCCAATTTGCCATCATAGGCACTCAAATCATAATCCACTGAGAACTTATAGTTTGAGTAGTCATGGTGCTCTGGAGAAAGGTTATAAATTCCATTTTCATCCGGACTTATAAATTTACCATTATCAACTTCCCAAATTCCAATATTACTGATAACGTTCTTCAGTTCCTTTGCTTGAACTGAATTTGGAGCAAAGATCATCCCTAGCAAACAGGCCAGAGAAGTTAGGATGGATAACCAAAATTTCTTGTTCTTCATTTTCTTCCTTTCTAAATAACCGAAAACATAAAACGACCAACTATGATTGTCAAAACTCAACAACATCTCCTTTCAAATTCATTAAAATGGATGAGGCGCATTGATGAAACTACATCACATTTACAGACGTTCTTACAGTATGCAATTGCAATTATTTATCATATTGGTTCTGTTTTTAATATAGAAACCTCCTTTAATTTTATTATAAAACAAAATTAACTTTTTTTGTAATAATATAAGGTTATTACTCTTTACAAAATATTGACACTGTGTAAAATTTTAACTTATATTTTTATTTTATCAACATAAAGCTTTCTCTCAAGTGACAGAACGCCTACAAAACTAGCTTCCATTTATAAAAAGAACTTAAAAGTAGCATATGGAAATGTTACATTCATTTATAGGTTTGAACTATCTTAATATTTATTCCGACTACTTTATATAATTGTTAATCAAATAAAATTGTATAATACCCAACATTCTTTCTGAAATTAATATAAATTTGGAATTTTTATTTGTCTTGAATTGAATACAAAAAGACCAGGTTTCCCTGGTCTTTCTGAGATACATTTAGAAGAAAAACTTATTCATTCTAGTCTTCTTTTTTGCCTTTAGTGGCCACTAGACCTGCACTCAAACCAAGAAGAGCTAAACCTGCTGCTAGAGCTGCTTGACTTTCTGCACTTCCTGTATTTGGTAACTGCTCTGCTTGAGCTTGACTAGCTGCATTTGAAGCAATTTCTTTTGTATCTGCTTTTTCTGATACTTGTGGTTTTGTAGATTCTTGAGGTACTGGTTTAGTCGTTTCACCAGCCGTACCAACTTCTACAATGCGATCTTGAGCCATGACTTTATCATAGCTTTCTTTTTCAGTTCGCTTGCCATTTTCAACTTCAATCAAGTGAACACGGATACCTTTTTGACCTTCTTGGAGAACACGAGTTTGACCCGCTGGAAGCTTATCATTCTTTTGTTCCTGAACCTTGAAATCAATTGTTTCTTCTTCGATTACAAGTTCTCGTCTGTTAAGGACTAGGTTCTTCACTTCATCTTCTGGAAGAGAAGTTCCTGGTTTAGTGCCAACTTCTACTATACGATCTTGAGCAGCGACTTTATCGTAAGTTTCTTTAAGCTGACGTTTTCCATTTTCCACTTCAATCAAGTGAAGACGAATACCTTTTTGACCTTCTTGTAGGACACGAGTTTCTCCTAGGTACAACATATCAGACTTACGCTCCTGAACCTTGAAGTCAATTGTTTCTTCTTCGACTATAAGTTCGGGTCTGTCGAGGACTAGGTTCTTCACTTCGTCTTCTGGAAGAGAGGTTCCTGGTTTTGTTCCGACCAAGACGATGCGGTCTGTCGGAGCCTCTACCACTTCACGGAGTTTTTCTTCCTTACTTCCATCAGGATTAATCGCTGTAAAGATACGTTCTTTACCAACTTTTCCTTCTTGTTCTACACGAGTTTCTCCTAGATACAGCGTTGAATCCTTT
This sequence comes from Streptococcus oralis, assembly GCF_023109155.1. Taxonomy (GTDB): domain Bacteria; phylum Bacillota; class Bacilli; order Lactobacillales; family Streptococcaceae; genus Streptococcus; species Streptococcus oralis_BZ. Next base: position 488,908 of record NZ_JALDUA010000002.1, read on the forward strand.
TTCTCAACTGACTTGTAGGCCAAATCGCTTTCAACAAATTCGAGTTTTGGAAGTTCTTCTTGTACAGCAGCAACTGTCTTCTCAGAAACTGGTTTTTCCTTGGTCAACTGGATACGGTATTCCTTGACTTGTTTTCCACTTTCTGAAACAAGACGAACAAGTACTGGAAGGCTATCGTCTCCGCTATCTACAACTGTTGAAGCCACTTGGTCTGTTTCCTCAACTGAAACTTTTGGACGTTGTCCGCTATAAGTTACCTGATAGTCTTGACGGTTTTCAGCGAAATCAGGAAGTTCTTTTCCATCTACAAGAATCTTCGATTGAGTGCTTTCTTGAGGCAATTCGCTTGGAGCAAGGAAGGTCATCTCAATTATCGCAACACCCTTCTTATCCGCTTTGCGCTCCATACGCCATCTCATGGCTTTGGCTTTGACAGCTTTAAAGGTAACGTTAATTTCATCACCGGCTTCAATGTCTTTATCCGCACGATAAGGAACAGCTTCCCAATTTTCTGGATTGTTGAATGGATGGTCTGTGTCGTAGGCTTGGTAGTTTGAATAGTAGGTTGGCACTTCAAACTCTGGACCGACATAGCGTTCTAAAACGAGTTTAGATGGTGCATCCGTACCACTATCTGCAAAGAAGTGAAGTTTAGCTTGAGCAACAGTCCGTTCTACAATCTTACCATTTTCACGGAAGATCACACCCGCTGATACTTCTGGATTTGAAGATGGTGTTGGAGACCAGTTTGTCCAACGACGATTTTCAGAATGATCTCTATCATTGATATAGTCAACACGGTCATGAGAACTGTCGTCAATATCATTAGTTGCTGAGGCAAAGGCTTGATTACTATTTTCATCATAGTTAGGGTTTTCTGAGAGGGCCTCACCAAGTTTGTCTGTCACTCGTACAGAGAATTCCGCAACGAGGTCGCTACCAAGGACACGGCCTCGAACAGTAAATTGACCTGCTTTTGTCAGCTTTTCTGCTGGAACTTCTTCCCATTCAACTGCCAAGTCTTTTGTTTCATAGCCATCTTTACCTGTGAAGTAAACCGGAACCTTAGTTGGCAATTCAAGTGGTTGACCTACTTGTACCAAACGTGCTTGTTTAACCGCAGCAAGAGGTTTACGAGAAAGTAAGTCTTTGTCCTTAGTGAAATGTAGACGGTATTCTCCTAAGATGTCACCATTTTCAGCTTTCGCGATGACACGAACTGGCTCACCTTCACGAACGCTTGGAACAACCGTCGCAAGACCATTGTTGCTAACACTTGCTGTTACTGTAGGAACTTTTCCATCTACAGACTCAAGATAGTAGTCTGTCAAATCAGGGTTGAAGTTTGCTAAGTCTTTACCGTCAACTTGGATTCTCGTTTGTCCTTGTTTGGCTGCTGCGACTTGTTTCGCAAAGATTTGTACCTCTGTGATAGATGTTCCTTTCTTGCTATCAAGTCGAACCATACGAATGCGAACCGCATAGGTATCAACTTTATCAAAACTGAAATGATTCATTTCTCCAGCTTTTAATTGAGCTGGTGCTTTGAGATTGCTTACCTCTTTCCAGTTTGCAGGATCGTTAAAGACATGGTTTTCCTCACCTACAAAGCTAGGATTTTTAGGAGCTGTTGGAACAGTCTTACCAACATAATACTCAATCACATAAGACTTAGGTACACCAACTCCGTGGTCTTCGTGGAATCCGACACTTAGATTATCAACAGAACGTTTGCTCAAGATACCTGAATCTCCGAATAGGACACCGACTGAAGCTTCTGGATTAGTACGATTCCAGTTTGTCCAACGGTTGGCTGGTCGGTCATTAAAGGAAATCAATTTATCGTTGACATTTGAAACAGGATCGGTTGGATTTGAGTCTGAAGCAAAGGCAAGTGGCAATTCTGAACCGGTCCATTGGTCAGAAATATTTGCTCCTTGCTCAGTTTGAGCAGACACACGAACATGAAGTTTGGTAGTTAATTGCGTACCTTCTAGGCGACCATTAACTGTAAAGACACCTTCCTTGGCGTATTGGTCTGATTGAATCGCATCCCATGTAACCTTGGCAGATGAAACGTGACCATTTGAATCGTAGGTACGAACACTTTCTGGTAATTGTGGTGCTTCATCGATTGGTGTTGTCACACTGACTTCTTCAACCGAAACGATACCTTCTACAGAGACTTTAGCACGCGCTTCAAGGTCAATCCCTTCAACTTTACCTAGAACTTCGAAGGTTTGATAGTGGTCTAGTTTTTCTTTCGGAATAGCCTGCCAAATGACTTTATGAGTTTTAGGGAAACCTTTGTCATACTCAACAGTTACTGTTGTTGGAAGAGTAGGTTCTTGATGCAAGTCTGTCACTACATTTACTGGACGGATAGATTGCGCAACCTTCGTCTCAGTATTGGCCTGGATAGTGAGTTCAACTTGGCCTTTAGCTCCCTCATATTCTGCTTTGAGAGTGACTGCTCCTGGCTTATGTAACTCAAGCATTCCTTTACGAACCGCGACTTCCCCTTCACCACTTGTAGAGAAGTTTACTTTATCAGCTGGTAAAACTGCTTGTGTTCCGTCTTGATAGTGAGCGAGTACAGACAATTTCACTGTTTGGTCTTCTTTAAGACCGTCAGCTTGCTCTACTTGTAAGCTCAAGTGGTCAATTTTCGGTGCTTCTTCAAGGAATTGAATTGCATAGGTTTGAAGAGGTCCACCATCTTTTGGTTGAACATAGATGCTTGCACGCATGCCGTTTGCTGCACTTGCTTGGACTACAGTAACATCCGCATTTTCAGCACTTGCTACAACTTCTGGCAAGGATGCACCGTAAGCAAGAGTTCGATATTGCATTGGATTTTGAGTAGTAAGACCAGTGACAGATTCGCCACCAACAGTTACATTTGGTACTGCAGGAGCCGCAGGATTACCTTCTTCTACCACAAGGGTAGCGTGAATAGTCTCACCACCCAGTTGACCAGTCATTTGAATACGTGATCCTGCAACTGACAGTTTAGCTTTATCTGCTTCCGAAATCTCCCACTTATCAACTTCGTATTCTTGTACGCTTCCATCCGTAACAGCAATAGAAACGTATTTGTCAACAGCGCTCAAGTCTGTTCCTGGAGCAACACGCTTAACAGTTGGAAGCTCATTTGCGATTGCTAGAATTTCGACACGGGCCTCAACTTCGCGTCCGTCTGCCATACCTTTAACAGTCACAACTCCTGCTTGGCTCACATCAACTGAAGACCAAGTTACTGGACGTTTTTCACGACTGCCGTCACTGTAGATAAAACCGACTGTCTTCGGCATTTTTGGCTCTTTCTCAATAACAGTACGTACTTTTGGTACTTCTGTTCCGAGAACGGTCTTTTCTTGGTCTTCTTTTTTACCAGTAAAGACCGTTACTTGACCAGATTTCAAGAGATCTGAATGGGCTGTTAGAGTGAATTTACCTGCTTGCTCAGTTGATTTAACAATGGCAACCCCTTTACCGTTAAAGGCTCTGCGAATCCAAGAACCATCTGCTTGTGCCTTATAACGTTCACGGCTGGCTTGTTCCCCATTATCTACACCGACAAGTTGACCTTGGCCATGTAATTGGAAGCGAACCAGATTATTAGCAGTTGGTACCACATTTCCTTCACTGTCTACGATTTCATAGTAGATGTAAGTCAAGTCTTTTCCATCTGCAGCGATTGCGTGTTCTTCCTTGATGAGACGAACACCTGCTGGTTGACCTGCAGTCGTGATCTTGTCACGTGCAATTTCTTTTCCAGCTTCATCACGAGCTACTGCTTCTAAAGTACCTGGTTGGTAAGCAACCTTCCACTCAAGGTAGAGTTCCTTGGCATTGGCACCTTCTTGGTAAGTTCGTCCATCGCTAGTTTGTTTTTTGTTGAACTTTTTAACACCGAGAGATTGACCGTTCAAGAACAATTCAACGCTTGCAGCGTTTGAGTAAGCACGAACTGGGATTTTTCCGTCTGAATCTTCAACTTTCGATGCCAATTCTCTATTTTCCCAGTTCCAGTGAGGAAGAAGGTGTACCATCGGTTTCTTCTTGGCAGAAACCCATTGGCTTTGGTAGAGGTAGAAGTCATGTTTTGGAATACCCGCCGTATCTACAATACCAAAGTAAGAACTCTTAACTGGTGTATGGTTTTGGTTGTGCCATGGTGTAGGCTCCCCGATATAGTCTGTACCGGTCCAGATAAACTGTCCAGCATAGCCAGCGTTGTCACGGTCAAACGTCCATGAATCTGTTGCCGTTTTACCCCAGCCAACTCGGTCATTACCATAGTCAGACTGTTCGTAATGACGCTCAGGTCCGTTACTATGTTTCAATTCCTGTTCAGGGCGATAGTAACTTCCACGTGTACGGGTAGCTGAAGATGTTTCAGAACCGTAAATCAACCAGTTTGGATGTTTCGCACGAAGTTTCTTGTAGTTATCTTCTGAATAGTTGAATCCAACCGCATCCAGTTCATCAGCAATTTTCTCATGTCCACCACTACCATCACCAAAGCGGAACTTATCTGCTCCCATGGTAACGTAACGAGTTTTATCAACATCCTTGATAACTTTGACTAGACGTTTTACAGTTGCTAGAGAATGAGGTTTACCATCGGCTTCACCGATTTCGTTTCCGATAGACCACATGAAGATAGCTGGGTTGTTTTTATCTCTTTCGACCATGGTACGAAGATCATAGTCAGACCATTTTTCGCCTTTTCTAGCTTCTGGGTGAGTGGCGTCTTTTTCAAAGAAACGTCCGTAGTCATAAGGTTTCTTACCACCATACCACGTATCAAAAGCCTCTTCCTGAACCAGCAAACCAAGTTCTGCTGCGATTTGCAAGGTCTGTGGACTTGCAGGGTTATGAGTTGTACGGATGGCGTTAACGCCCATCTCCTTCATTTGTTTGAGACGACGGTATTCTGCCTTATAGTTTTCTTCTGCTCCAAGCGCTCCGTGGTCATGGTGTAAGGAAACACCATGGAATTTAATGCGTTCACCATTCAAAGAGAAACCTTCATTTGGAGTCCAGTGATAGTAACGGTAACCAAACAAATCTTTCTTAGCATCAACCAATTGACCGTCACGGTAAACACGCGTAATCAATTCGTACAAGGCAGGTTTGTCATTTAAAACAGTCCAGAGTTTTGGTTGTTGAACTTCTAAAATCGCATCTAGGCTTGTTGATTCATGTGCTTTTAAGGTACGGCTCGCTGTACGAACCAAACCTGTTACAGCCTGACCACCACGTTCAACGATTTGATACTCTGCCACCAGTTCATGGTCTTTATCATCTGTATTGACGATTTTGCTGGCTACATGAGTTTCTACCTTGCCGTGTTGCTGTTCTTTAAGTTTTGGTGTTAAGATGGTTGTTCCATTTTTTTCAACATGAACCTTATCTGTCACTTGCAAGGTCACATCACGGTAGATACCACTACCTGAGTACCAACGGCTACTTGGCTGTTTATTAACCGCATGGACAGCAATCACATTCTCACGACCATCTTTATGAAGGTATTTGGTGATATCGTATGAGAACTGGTTATAACCATTTGGATAATGCCCCACTAACTGGCCATTGACATAGACTTGAGAGTCCATATAGACACCATCAAAGGTCACTCGAACATTTTTCTTGAGATCTTTTTCATCAAGTTTAAAGGTCTTGCGATACCAAGCTTCACCACCATTGAGCTGTCCACCCTCGTTTTGGGCAGGTGACTGATGGTCAAAATCGTTAAAGATACTCCAGTCGTGTGGGAGATCCAATTTTTGCCATGTTGATACATCTGCATCTGATTTCACAGCTTCTTTAGGATTCGCATTGAGTTTAAAGTGCCAATTTTGATTAAAATTCACTTTTCTATCTTCAATCATTTGATTCACTTCTTCATTTGTCGCAGCTTTCAAATCTTCCTTGACTGTCTTTTCTTGACTTGAAGCTTGAGATTCTACCTTTGGAGCTGTTTCTTCAGGTTTTAGAGACGCTTTCTCCTCTTTTGGAGCTACAGGTTCCTCTTCTTTCTTCTCGGCTTTGCTTGCTTCAATTGGAGCAGCTTGACTTTGGTCGACACTTGCAGCATCCTTGTGCTCTGCTACAGCTTGATTTTCTTTTTCCTCCACTGCCGGACTTTCCTCTTTTGCTTGTTCTACAGTGCGCGCAATAGGAGTTTCATCCGCAAAAACTGGTGATTCTCCAATGACACTTCCTCCAAATAGAACCGCACAGGTTCCAATCATGACAGAGCAAGCGCCTACGGCAAACTTACGAATGCTGTAGACTCTTTTACGATTCCAATGGCCTTTTTCCATAAAATCCTCCTTTAGTAACCGCTTCCATTTATTTGTAAGCGTATTACTTTTTCATAGCCTTTTACCCTTATTTTATAAAATAATATAGGAAATTTCAATACCCTAAACACAAAAAATCATATTTTTGATTGTTTTTTCTAAAATTTGTAGAAGATTCGAAAAAAGTGAATGTAGATTTAGAACAAAAAACAAACATTTCTTGTCACTCAGTAAAATATCATAAAAAGTTCCTTACAAAAGGAACTTTTTTTATTTATAATTAAAAGTCTCCCCTGCCAACTTATCGGCTAACTTGGGAAAGAGGGTATAAAATTTGTGAGCTAAATTGAGCAAAAAAGGAAGATTAAGTTCTCGTTTATTCTTTCCTGTGATTTTGACAATCTTTCTAGCAACCGCATCTGGTTCTAAGAGAAATCGGTCAACAGACTTGAGGTAGCTCCCATCTGGATCTGCCTGGTCGAAAAACCCTGTACGAATCGGTCCTGGATTAACCGTCGTTACATAGACACCATAGGGCATCAGTTCAAGACGCAGAGCATTTGAAAATCCAATAGCCGCAAACTTGGTCGCTGAGTATAGGCTAGACTTAGCTGTTGCAATCAATCCTGCCATGCTGACGATATTGATGATATGCCCTTTTCCCCTCTCCTTCATACGAGCTCCAAGACGACAAGACAGATTCATCAGAGCAAAGGTATTGACCTCAAACATCTGGTGAATGTCTTGATCAGAAATCTGGTCAAATTCCTCAAAAATCCCGTAACCAGCGTTGTTAATCAAGACATCAATCTTGCCATAACGGAGATAGAGGTCAGCTACCAGAGCTTCTAGGGCTGAGTCATCAGTAATGTCGATTTCAATCAATTCTACATTAGGATGCTTTGCATATAGTTGGGCTAGTTTTTCCTTGTTTCTACCTAGTAAGATGAGTTGGTCATTTGGCAAGAGTTTGACCATTTCTTGGGCTAAGCCACCGCTTGCTCCGGTAATCAGAATAGTACGCATACTTATCCTTTCTCAATCTTCTAAATTTCCACTTCTTCCAAGTCTTTAACCACATGGACATTCTCAAAAACAGTGGCCGCATCTTTCTTGAGCTGACTGATATCTTTTGAGAGGAAACGAGCACTAATATGATTGAGCAAGAGGCGCTTAGCACCGGCTTCTGCTGCTACTTGTGCTGCCTGCATATTGGTTGAGTGACCGTGATTGCGGGCAATCTTCTCATCACCCTTACCATAAGTCGATTCATGGACAAGGACATCGGCATTGACAGCCAGACGCACACTGGCATTGGTTTTGCGGGTGTCACCAAGTATGGTGATAATCTTACCTGGACGTGGCGCTGAGATATAGTCAGCAGCTTTGATTTCAGTTCCGTCTTCTAGAACAACGTCCTGACCGTTTTTGATTTTTCCAAAAAGCGGGCCAAATGGAACACCAGCTGTCTTGAGTTTTTCAGCATCCAAGGTACCTTCTAAGTCCTTTTGCATGACACGATAGCCAACACAGAAAATAGTGTGGTCCAGCTCCTCTGCATACACAGTGAATTTATCGGTCTCAAGGATTTTCCCTAGAGAATCTTGGTCAAACTCATGAAAATGAATGCGATAAGGCAGGCGAGAACCGGACACACGAAGGCTGGTTAAGACAAATGACTTGATCCCTTGTGGTCCATAAATGTCCAAATCTGTCTGCTCCTCATTAGCTTGAAAAGCACGGCTAGAGAGAAATCCTGGCAAGCCAAAGATATGGTCTCCATGCAGGTGAGTGATAAAGATTTTGCTGACCTTCCGTGGTCGGATTGTAGTTTCCAGAATGCGATTTTGCGTTCCTTCTCCACAGTCAAAGAGCCAGACTTCGTTAATCTCGTCCAAGAGTTTCAATGCGAGACTTGAAACGTTGCGGGCTTTAGAGGGCTGACCAGCCCCTGTTCCTAAAAATTGAATATCCATTCGATACTTTCTAATTAATCAATATATAACATGGCTGTGCGATTTTCCGATCGGAAATAGCGCTTGCCAGAAAAAGCAGCAGCTTCTTGCAGTAAATCCTCTTGGCTGTAGCCTTTGAGACGCTTGCGACCATCTGCTAAACTTTCCAAGTCCGTCAAAGCTGTGAGATTTTCTACACTAACAACTTCCTCATCTCCGACAGCTTTCATGTAAATCTTTCCAGACTCTTCAAAGACGAGTTGATGGGGGAAAATTTGTGCAATCTCAAAGAGCAAGTCATCCGAGATTTCCTCTTCATTTTCAGAGAAAATCCGCCCCAGTCCCTTACTCTCATAGCAAAAACCAAAGGATTTGCCAGATAAATTAAGACGAATAAAAGGCTTATTTTCAAAGGTGAAACTTGGCTCAGCATTATAGAGGTTCAGTTCCTGACTGAGTTCTGCAAAATAATCCGTCGCAGCCTCAGGGCTCTTTTTCTGGTAGAGTTCAGCAAAGTAGGCATTAACGACACTCGGAGGAGGTGTGATGAGAGCCAACTGCTCTTGCTCTGTTTTGCCAGCTAGAAGCTGATCTAAATAGACCTTATCCAGACTTGTATAACCTCCATACTTTAGAGCCAAGGTTTTAATATCAGTCATAAAATTCCTCTAACCTCCATTTATTTTTCTCGGAAATGTAGCCTGTAATCACTTCCCCGTCATCTTGGTAGTCACGATCCTCCAGAATCGCTACACTTTCTAGATCATGTATCTTGTAGGATTTTGAAAAAGGCACGCGCAGGGTAAAGACTTCAAAAATCTCCTTGATCTTCTCCAAAAACAATGCTTGCAAGTTCTCACGACTATCCTCAGACTTGGCAGAAATGAAGGCATAAGGCGTTTGAGTTGGCGTGAAATCCTCCACCAAATCCGCTTTATTATAAAGGGTCAGGCGGGGAATATCCTCCATATCCAAGTCTTTCATGATGGACAGGACTGTTTTTTCATGCTCCTCGTGATAAGGATTGCTAGCATCGATGACATGAACTAGAAGGTCTACATGCTTGCTTTCCTCTAAGGTTGACTTGAAACTGGAAACCAATTCTGTTGGCAAATCCTGGATAAAGCCAACCGTATCAGTCAGAGTAACCTGAAGATTGCCCCCCAGATGGATACTCTTCGTTGTCGCATCCAGAGTCGCAAACAGCTCGTCTGCTTCATACTGGGTCTTACTGGTCAAGGTGTTCATGATGGTTGATTTCCCAGCATTGGTGTAGCCAATCAAACCAATCTTAAAGGTGCTTGACTCCAGACGCTTTTCTCTGACTGTCGCCCGATTTTTCTCAACCACCTTGAGCTGGCGCTCGATATCTGTGATTTGATTGCGAACGCTACGACGGTTCAGTTCCAGCTGGCTTTCACCAGGTCCACGGGAACCAATTCCCCCTGCCTGACGGCTGAGCATAATCCCCTGACCAACCAAGCGAGGTAAGAGATATTTGAGCTGGGCTAGGTGGACTTGGAGTTTCCCTTCATGGCTTCGAGCCCGCATGGCAAAGATATCCAAAATCAACTGCATACGGTCAATCACTTTTACACCCAGAACTTCCTCTAGATTGACATTTTGCCGTGGAGTCAAGCGATTATTGACAATGACAGTAGTAATTTCTTCTGCATCTACCATTCGAGCGATTTCTTCCAACTTACCAGAGCCAACAAAAGTCTTGGAATCATATTTTTCCCGTTTTTGTCTGTAACTATCTACAACGACTGCCCCAGCTGTCTTAGCCAGACTGGCCAACTCTTCCATGGAGAGGTCAAAATTGTCCATGCCCTGCAATTCCACACCAATCAGCAGAACTCGCTCCTCTTTTTTCTCCGTTTCAATCATCTAAAAACTCCTCAATCTGGCTTATAATACGGTCTTGCACGCCAGACTCTCCTATCTGATAAAAGGTGACCTGCATGCGATTGCGGAACCAGGTCAACTGACGCTTAGCAAAACGGCGGGTCGCCTGTTTGAGACTCTCGCTGGCTTCCTCAAGAGTTTGCTCCCCACGGAAATAAGGAAAGAGTTCCTTGTAGCCAATGCCTTTGGCTGCCTGCACATCTGGATAATGGTCAAAGAGCCACTTGGCCTCATCCAAAAGCCCAGCCTCAAACATCAGATCTACTCTGCGATTGATACGTTCATAAAGCTGACTGCGTTCATCATCCAAGCAGATAATCAGTGCTTCATAAGGACTTTCCTGATTTTCCAAATCCTGAGCAAAATGGGCGATTTCCAAGGCTCGCTTAGCTCGACGACGGTTAAACTGGGGAATTTCAAGGCCTGCTTGCTTCACGAGATGGACTAATTCCTCATCTGAATAAGGCTCTAAACTAGCTCGATAGGCTAATATCTCCTCATGAGGTGTCTCCCCACCTAGATGGTAGCCTTCCAGCAAGCTCTGGACATAAAGCCCGGTTCCACCAGCAATAATGGCTAGCTTGCCACGACTTTGAATATCCTCAATAGCCTTCTTAGCTTCTGAAACAAAATCAAAAGCCGAGTAAGACTCGGTCACCTCTCTGACATCAATCAAATGATGAGGAACAGCTACTTGCTCCTCTGGGCTAGCCTTGGCCGTCCCAATATCTAGCCTTCTATATACTTGCTGACTGTCACCACTGACCACCTCTCCACCAAAGCGCTTGGCCACTTCAATAGCAAGGGCTGTCTTCCCAACAGCAGTCGGTCCAACAATCACAATTATTTTTGTTTTCATCTTTTTTCCTTGAAAAATTTCCATTTTTTCGTTACTATTATTATATCACAAAAAGGTCAGTCAGAAAAATGCTATCTCTTGAGGAGCCTGGCTGATCGGGAAGATAAAGGAGGAAGACTCATGGCTAAAGGATTCGCTAAAGGTCTTGTAACAGGTGTCGCAGGAACTGTCGCTGCCGTTGCAGGTGCAGTATACGCAATTAAAAAGAAAGTGATTGAGCCAGAAGAGCAAAAAGCAGCTTTCATCGAAGAAAACCGCAAAAAAGCAGCTCGCCGCCGCGTATCACATTAAGCAACAAAAGAAGTTGAGATTTCTCAACTTCTTTTTTATTTTCTTAAATAGCCAAATCAAACTTCAGTTGTGGCTTGACTGGATCATAGTCAACCAACTCAAAGTCTTCCGCTTTGATATCAAAGAAATTAGTCCCATCAGGAACATTCAAGACCAAGCGTGGTTGGCAGTTTGACGGCTCACGACGGAGCAATTCCTCTGCTTGTTCAAACTGATTATCATAGATATGAAGGTTGTTGATAAAATAGACAAACTTCCCAACCTTCCAGCCGAAATGCTTGGCAATCATCATTTGAAGAGCTACGTACTGCATAGCGTTAATGTGGTGGGCCACCAGCATATCATTCGAACGCTGGGTCAAGGTCGCATCCAGATAGATGTCCCCATCAACCCGACGGACATCAAACATGGTCTGAAAGGCGCATGGAAGAAGACCATCTGTCTCCTCGAAAGCTTGGTAATCCCAGAGAGAGATGATATTGCGGCGGTTCCAGGGATTGGCTTCCAACTGCTTGAGAATCTTGTTAATGATATCGTGTTTCTTAACGACCGCCCCATAGCGTTCACCGATGGTTCCCGTATCTCCCACTTCCCAGTCATTCCAGTAGTGAACATTGTACTTGTTATTAAGCACTTCTAGGCTATTAGACTGGTCTTGGTAAATCCAGAGCACTTCCTTGATGGCAGATTTGATCGCAATGGGACGCAAGGTCGTGATGGGGAATTCCCCCTTAGCCAAATCATACTCTGCAAAGGCACCCGTTACGTACTTGGAGTTGGCAACAGTCCCATCCTTGTACTTGGGACGAGCCTGCTCAGAAAAGACACCGTCTTTGAGGATTCGTTCAATATTTTCTTTAAAAATCGTATCAGCTTTTGTCATTTACTCTCACCTCATTTATTGTCCTAACTAGTATAGCATAAAAAAAGAAAGGAGGAAAATCACTGGCTTTAAAGTAGTGTTTTTCTCCTTTTATGATCTTATTGCAATACAAGTGATGCCGCACCGATAACTCCAGCGTCATTTCCTAGAGTTGCAAGAGCTAATTTTGTTGATGTACGTACTTGTGGGAAGGTGTTTTCGTCGTAGACTTTTTGAACACCTTGTAGAAGGAATTCTCCCGCAGCTGATACACCACCACCGATAACGATTGTTGATGGGTTGAGGATTGAGCCGATGTTGGCACAAGCGATTCCCAAGTAACGTGAGAAGTTACGGTAAACGATCAAAGCAAGGTCGTCCCCTTCTTTTGCAAGGTCAAAGACAGTTTTAGCAGTTACTTCTTCACCGTCGTCGATCAAGCGTTTCAAGGCCGCATCGCCTTCGTATTCATCTGCATAACGACGTGTCAAGTTGACAATCCCTGTTGCTGAAGCAACTGTCTCAAGACAGCCTTTTTTACCACAGGTACATGCGATTGGTTGGTCAAAGTCAACAGTGATGTGGCCAAGCTCACCTGCTGCACCAGCAACACCGTGAAGTAATTTGCCTTCTGCCACGATACCGCCACCAACACCTGTACCAAGTGTCATAAAGACAACATCCGGTTGGTTGTCACCAGCCCCCATCCAGCGCTCACCAAGAGCAGCTACGTTGGCATCATTATCAATGAAGAATGGAATCCCCAAGGCTTTTTCAATCTTTTCTTTAATTGGTTGAAGGGTTTTCCAGTTGAGGTTGTAGGCACCGATAACAGTCCCTTTTTCACGGTCAACCACACCAGGTGATCCCATCCCAATCCCTCGGAAATCCGTAGCTGACAATCCAAGCAAGTCCAAACGATGTTGAATAGACTCAATCATATCATCTACGATATGGCTTCCTTCATCCAAAACATTAGTCTTGATAGACCATTTTTCTTGGATTTCTCCCTCTTGAGTTAAAATTGCAAACTTGATAGATGTTCCACCAAGGTCAATCCCAATAATCTTTTGACTCATCGTCTTCTCCTTTTTAATTGAAAATGCTTACAGATATAGTATAACAGAATCGTCTGTTTTGTGCAAAGGTTTGCGTGAATTTATTCTCATTTAATCACTTTCTTTATTCCAAAGTTTGCTTTATTAAGATTCAATCCTCAACTCATACAAGCCTCTGACCGCGTTACAGCCATAGATAGTTTCCGCTTGGTCCAAGTCTGGCACAGTCAAGACTTTTTCCTCTACTTGTCCTGTTTCCAGCAAATGCTGACGGTAAATTCCTGGCAAAATTCCAAGTCTGATAGGCGGTGTGTAGAGTTTACCATTAATTTTTAAGACCAGATTTCCAATAGAGGTTTCAAGCAATTCTCCTGCTGCATTATGGTAAATGATTTCCTGTTCCCCTAGACTTAAGTGTGGTCTATGAGTTGTTTTAAAGTAGGTAAACGCTTGATTCAAATCTGTTTCTTGCAGACAAAGTTTGGCTTTGCAGAAAATTGGACTGAGGGGTGTTAAGATTTGGCGAATGAGTTCTATCCCTCCAGATTTGCTGAGGATGATTCGCAAGCGGTAGTCTTGATTAGCATCACAAACTTGGCACTCTTTCTCTATCTTTTGTCTCAGTTCTTCCGGATTAAAAGGATAGGCAAAATATCGACTAGCCTTTGTCAGTCTTTCCAGATGTTGTTCTTCAAACAACAAGTTTTTCTGGCTGATTTTCCCAGTTGTAATCAATTGGAAACGTGCTTGTTTACGATAGAGAATAGCCGCCTTTTGATGAACCTCTCGGTATTCAGATTCCCAAGTACTATCCCAAGTAATCCCTCCGCCAACTCCATAAATGGCTTTCCCTTGATGCAGTTGAATAGTCCGAATGGCGACATTGAAAATCCGTCGCCCATTTGGAAGCAAGAGACCAATCGTTCCGCAGTAGACTCCGCGTGGTTGGGGCTCCAAGTCCTTGATGATTTCCATGGTCGCAATTTTCGGTGCTCCCGTTATGGAACCACATGGAAAGAGCGAACGGAAGATTTCAACTAGGTCCACATCCGGTCGCAACTGACTCTTGATGGTAGAAGTCATCTGCCAAACGGTCGAATACTGCTCCACCTGACACAGACGCTCCACGTGCTCACTCCCCACCTCAGAAATACGGTTCATATCGTTGCGCAAGAGGTCCACAATCATCATATTTTCAGAGCGATTTTTAGGATCCTGTTCTAGCCAGCTAGCTTGGGCAAGGTCTTCTTGGTCAGTCACTCCCCGCTGGGTTGTTCCCTTCATTGGGCGAGTCGTTAATTCTCGGTCATTTTGCTCAAAAAAGAGTTCTGGGCTCATGGAAATCACTGCCATCTCATCATGTTCCACATAGGCATTGTAGCCCGCCTCCTGCTCTACCACCATACGATTGTAGATGGCAAAAGGATTGGCGTTTAAGTCTTGCTTGAGTTGGACGGTGTAGTTGACCTGGTAGGTGTCCCCTTGACGCAAATGATGGTGAATTTGGGCAATCGCCTTTTCATAGTCTGTCGCAGATGTTACTTCTTGCCACTTTGAAGGCAGATCTACTTCCTCATAAGTCAGAGGAATAGGCGATGTTTCTACCCTGTCATGAACTGTAAAATATAACAGATACTCTGCCAGTAAAGGAGCTTTATGAACTGCTAGTTTCTCCTCAAAAGCAGGTGCAGCCTCGTAGCTGACATAGCCCACTACATAGTAACCTTGCTCTTGGTAGCTTTCCACTTGTGCCAGCAAGTCTGCCACTTCTGCTAAATCTCTCGTTTTTAACTCTTTGATAGGCTGAGTGAAGGTGTATCTCTCCCCCAAAGCCCTAAAATCAATCACTGTTTTTCTATGCATATCTTAAGTATAGCACAAAAGAAATAAACCCTCAGCTACAAAACTAATCAATATAACTTCCTTTTGATGAATGTTAACTCTATGTAGTTGCTTAATATAAAATTTCTCCTAGTAGTTATTACCACTAGGAGAAATTTTTGCTAAATATTACTTGCTAGTTCACTAGAAGAAAAAGTCAATTTACGAATATAGCTATAAAATCCTAATTAGACTTCATCATCTTCTTTTCGACGATGACTTAGAAGAGCTAACCCCAGAATAGCGCTAGTTGCTGCTACCATTGTACTTAGCGATTCTGCTGTTCCTGTATTCGGAAGTTTTTTAGTCTTCAGGGTATCTTCTACTGCTTGCTTGGCTGCTGGCTTGCTTTGCGCAGTTGGGTTAACTGAGGCAATGCTCGTTGTTCCAGCAGTTTTGGCTTG